>JBEEGY010000315.1:0-7675 GCA_041167145.1 Verrucomicrobiota bacterium | reverse complement strand
CTCTTAATAGATATCGTTTTCGGAGCGATAACCGGAATCGCCGCGAATGGAACGCAAGCGCGCACGGCTTCCGCGTTCGGACTCTGGCCGATTGATGCGCTCAAGAGCGACTTTCACCAGCAAAGGGACCGCGGCGAGCGCGCCGACCGAAACAAGTGCTATGGCCGCGGCCTGGCGCACGGGCCGGCTGATCTTGTCGGCCATCAACATTCCCAGACCGAGGCCGAAGGCGCCGCGGGTCAGCGCGAGCAAACTATCCAGCGGAAGTTGTTCGGCCGTTTTTGGAATGGATATCGGGAGCGGCATCGGGTACTGTTTATACGACTCGTTAGACAAAAAGAAACGGGAAATGTTGGCGACTTACTGGATCAAGCAATTTCCGTTCTTTCCGTCGACATGGCCAACCCGATCTATGCTCTTATTCTTGCCGGTGGCAGTGGCGAACGTTTTTGGCCACTGAGCCGTCGGGCCCGGCCGAAGCAGATTCTTCGGCTCATTTCCGACCAAACGCTGCTCGAGGAGACGGTCGCGCGGCTCGACGGTTTAGTCCCGAAAGAGCGCATCCTTATCCTGACAAACGTCGAACAGGAAGCGGCCGTGCGCGAGTTGCTCAAGAATTTTCCAAAGGAGAATATCGTAGCGGAGCCGGCGAAACGCGACACGGCCGCCGCCGTAGCGCTTGGCGCGGGTTGGGTGGTGGCGCGAGATCACACTGCCACGATGCTCGTCTTGCCGGCCGATCATGTGATTGAGAACGCCAAAGCTTTTCGCGAGACGCTCTCGACCGCGGCGAAGGCGGCCGAGGAAACTGGC
Source organism: Verrucomicrobiota bacterium (assembly GCA_041167145.1). Classification (GTDB taxonomy): domain Bacteria; phylum Verrucomicrobiota; class Verrucomicrobiia; order Chthoniobacterales; family UBA10450; genus Palsa-1382. Next base: position 6,862 of record JBEEGY010000315.1, on the reverse strand, counting down.
AGCATGGTGGCGATCGGGATCAAACCGACGTGGGCCTGCCCCGGATTTGGCTACATTGAACAAGGCGAGCCAATCGATTTGCGCAACGCAGGCGGCAATATTGCGATACATCGTGTGCTGCGATTCCGCGAAAAGCCAAATGTCGATCTGGCCGAGTCGTTTTTGCGCAAAGGAAACTTTCGCTGGAACGCCGGAATGTTTGTCTGGTCGGTGGCGACAGTCTTGAGCGAATTCAACCGGCATGCGCCCGACCTGGCGGACTTCATTTCGCAGATCCGAGCGCCCGGCCAATTCGAAACAGCCTTGCGCGAGCGTTTCGGTAAATTGCCGCGGATTTCGTTTGATTACGCGATCATGGAAAAAGCCGATCGCGTCCTCGTCGTGGAAGCGAGCTTTGATTGGGACGACGTCGGGAGCTGGACGGCAGTGGCGAAATACTTCAAGAACGACGCGGATGCGAATGCGGCCAATTGCGCGATTACGGCACTCGATTCAACCAATAATATTGTTTTCGATCAGGACGGCGAAACCGTGGCCCTGCTCGGTGTTCACAACCTGATCGTAGTGCGAACCCGCGACGCGCTTTTGATTTGTCATCGCCACCAGGCGGAGAAAATCAAGAATTTCATCGGCAAACTTCCAACCGGGCTGCAGTAGCGACAAACATGAACCCGGCGTTGGGAATTGATCTTGGGCGCAGCCGGATCGGTCTTGCCATTTCCGATGAGCTGCGGCTTCTGGCGCATCCGCTCGAAACAATCCCCGCGGGCAGGGACGCAATAAAGCGAATCGCGGAAATCGTTCGCGAGCGCAAGATCGACGATGTGATCGTGGGATTTCCTCGCAACATGGACGGAACATTCGGCCCGGCGGCGGAAGAAGCATTGAAGTTTGTCGAAGAATTGCGTCGGGCGGTCCCATGCGAGATCGCGACCTGGGATGAGCGGCTGACGACGGTGGCAGCCCATCGCGCGTTGCGCGAAGCGGGCAAGAAAACGAAAGCGACACGCGGTTATGTCGACCAAGTTGCCGCGCAAATGATTTTGCAAGGTTACCTGGATCAACAAGCTGAGCGGGTTGCGAATATGCAGCAATAGTTTGAATGCCGTCGCGGCTAAAATTGATTGTTGCTTATGACGGAAGCGGATTTGCCGGTTGGCAAAGTCAGGCGCACCGCAACACGATCCAGGACCATCTGGAACGCGCTTTCCATCGCGTTACAGGCAAGCGGTTGCGCGTCCATGGGGCGGGACGCACCGATGCAGGCGTGCACGCGCTTGGCCAATGCGCACATGTCGATCTTGCCGACCGTCGATTATCTCCCGGGAAATGGATCGCCGCACTCAACGCGCATTTGCCGCCGGCCATTCGGGTTTTACGCTGCGCCTATGCGCGAAAGAATTTTCATTCGCGCTATTCAGCAAAGGGAAAGGTCTATCGGTACCGAATCTGGGCGGCGCCCATTCTCCCGCCCTTGGAACACGAGCGGGCCTGGCACCTCCCGGGACCGCTCGATCTTGGTTTGTTGCGCGGCGCGGCGGCGAAATTCGCCGGCCAGCATGACTTTGCCGGCTTCGCCGCAAATCGCGGGAAACTGGAGAACAATACGGTTCGCACCATTAAGTATGTCCAGGTTCGAAAACAGGGGCCTTGCATCAGCATCGACATCGAGGGCGATGGATTTCTTTATAAAATGGTGCGGTTAATGGTCGGCGCAATGGTGCAGTGCGCACTCGGAAAATTGAACGTAAACGACATCGCGGCGCGATTGGATTCTGGTCGGGCAAGCGGCAACCGCCACGTCGCTCCGGCGGGAGGATTATTTCTCCTGCGCGTGCGGTACTGAGGCTGCTTTATCGCGCCTTGGATTTGAGCAGTTAGCCGGTCGCCACGATTGGCAAAATATCTGCTTTTCCCGTGTTAATAATGAGCCAGCCCGGCGCCTCTATCGTTGCCTCTAAGCCAAAGCCCGGGTTCTTCCGTCGGGCCAGCGCCTGGCTTTTCAGCCAAAAGCATTTCCATTTCAAGCTTCTGTCCGGGACAGCGGCCGGCGTAATCGTTATCATCTTTCTCGCGGGCGTGTTCCTCTACATCACGTTGCGCAATCATTACCAGGCAGCCGTGCGGGCACACACCATCGAGGTAATGCGTCTCAGCAGTGTGATCGAAAACGACATCGCGGCACTTGAAAGTGTGCATCGCGGTTTCCTCCTCACCGGAAAACCCGGTTATGCGGAATCGTTTAGTCGGCGGAAAGAACTCATCAAGCGCCGGGTGGAAAAGTTGACTTCGTTGATCCTGGAAAATCCGAAACAGCGCAAACGGATGATGAAGGTCCAGGAAGTAGTTCAGAAATGGCTGGAAACAGTGGCGTTACCCGAGCTTAATTCGCGCGAGGCAAAGGCCGGCGCTTCTGCTACAGGATTAGGCAACTCCCTTCTCGATCAGGGACGTGAAATTCTTCAATCACTCCAGGATGAAGAACAGATCGTTCTCAACCAGCGAATGCTCGAACAGGAATGGGCCACCCAATCGACGCAGATTTTGGATTTCTTGCCCAAGTTGGAACGCTCAGTCCTGGAGATGCAAAAGGAAAAGCGCGGCTATCTCCTCACCGGCGAGGGGAGTTTTCTTGAAGCTTACAAGCGCGCGATTGCAGATTTTTACACGTACAACGGCTACCTCTCGATCCTTGTGGCCAGTTCGCCCGGGCAGGCCGAGCTCCTCGCCGAAGTCAGAGCCGGCGTTGAACGCTGGATCAGCACCTGCGCTGTTCCCGAGATAGAGGCCAAACGCGCTGGAAAAGAGTTGAATCTTACGGTGGCCGATAACGGTGAAGCTTTGTCGGCCGATATCCACCAGATGCTCGGAAACTTCGAGAAAAACGAACTCAACCTTTATGAGGTTCGGGCCAGCGCGGCGAGTCACGAACGTATCGTCAAGACCTCTGCTTTGGCTCTTCTGGCATTCCTCGCGGTGGCGCTTCTGGTCATTTCCAACAGCTACAGCTTCGTTCTCGTTCGCCGGCAGTTAGTCAAACTGGAAGGCGTCGAGACGCGCATTCGCTCCATCATTGAAAACATTCTCGACGGAATGATTGCCGTGGACGAGCAAGGCTTGATTTGCTCGATGAATCCGGCGGCGGAAAAAATGTTTGGTTGCCGCAACAACGAAATGGTCGGCAACAACTTTACGCGACTTATCCCGAAAACCTATGCCAGTGAGCTGGATACCAAGCCGGTGACCTGTGCCTGGGAAGAAATCATCAAACGAACCGGCAGCACGACTCTCGCAGTCGGCCGCACCCGCAAGCATGTCACCTTTCCCATCGAAATTTCTCTGAGCGAAATGCGAGTGGACGGCCAGACGCTTTACGTCGCGATGGTGCGAGATGTTACCGAGCGCAAACGCTTCGAACAGGAGATCGCTGCCGAAAAAGAAAGTCTCGCCGTGACGCTACGGTCCATCGGTGACGGCGTTATCACGACCGACATCCAGGGCAAGATCATCATCATCAACAACGAAGCCGAACGGTTGACCGGATGGTCGTCGGCGGAAGCGGTCGGGCAACCTCTAAAATCTGTCTTTAACATCGCGATCGATCTGGCCGCGCAAGCCCGGGCGCAGCGGAGCGGCTATCGCAACGAAGCCCATTCCATTTTGCTCAGTTTGCCCGAAAACGCCACCCTCACCTCGCGCGATGAGGTCGAGCGCGTGATCGAGCAGGTGGCGTCGCCTATTCGCGACAATAAAAACGAAGTCGTCGGCGTCGTTCTTGTCTTCCGCGACATCACTGAGCGTCAACGCAACGAAACCGAGCGCCGCAAAGCCGAAACGCTCGAGCAGTTGGGCCTTCTCGCCGGCGGCATTGCGCATGATTTTAACAACCTGCTCACCGCTATCATCGGCAACATTTCGCTCGCGTCCTTGCTTCTTCCAGTCGACGACGAGATGGCTGCGCGTTTGACGGACGCGAAGAACGCTTCCATGCGCGCACGCGACTTGGCGCAACAACTCCTGACCTTCGCTCGTGGCGGCGCCCCCATCAAAAAGACAGCTTCCATCGGCAAGCTCATTCAAGACACAGTCAGCTTTTCGTTGCGCGGCAGCCACAATCGCAGCGAATTCGCGTTCGGGGCCGACCTCTGGCCGGCTGAAATCGATCCCGGTCAGATCAGTCAGGTCATTGCCAATCTTGTTGTTAATGCCGATCAAGCCATGCCGAATAGCGGTTCGCTGCGAGTGAGCTGCGATAACTTCCGCTATACCGCCACAACGACACCGGTGATTCCCGATCTCACGCCGGGCGATTACATCCGCATCGGTATCAAGGATGAAGGCGTCGGAATTCCGGAGCAATATCTCAAACGCATTTTCGATCCCTACTTCACGACCAAACCGAAGGGTAACGGCCTCGGCCTGGCCACCACCTATTCCATCATCAAGAACCACGGCGGCCTCATCACGGTGGAATCGGAAGTCCACGTTGGATCGACCTTCACCCTTTACCTGCCCGCCTCCGTCCATCAGGAAATGCCGGTGGAGAGTCCGCGTCCGATCACCGAAACCATTACCGGGACTGGCCGCGTCCTTGTCGTGGACGACGAAGAAGCCATCCGCGCTCTCGTCGAGTTCACGCTCACACGTCTCGGCTACACCGTGATGCAGGCGGCCAGCGCGCTCGAAGGCGTAAACATTTATCGCGAAAAACTCGAAGCCGGCGAGCGATTCGACGCTGTGATTCTCGATCTTACCCTGCCCGGGGGCATGGGCGGTAAGGAAGCGCTCAAGAAACTTATTGAGATCGACCCGACTGTGAACGCCATCGTTTCCAGCGGTTACGCTACCGATGCCACCATGAGCCGCTATCAGGATTTTGGTTTCCGCGGCGTCATCGCCAAGCCTTACGAAGCTGCCGATCTTGGCAAAATCGTCCACGACGTTATCGGATCCGCCCGGGTCAACGTCCTCGATTTTCCAATGCAGGCGGCGGGTTGATTGACTCCTTCGCTCCCGCTCAGTCGGCCTCGCGCCCTGCCCGTCTACGTCGCTCGCCACCCGGCGGCTCCCTTGTCAATCTAACTCACGTTCGCCTTAGGTTCTTCGCGTAACGGAAACCGTTTCGCTCGTAACCCAGTTCCTCGTAAAAGCGATGCGCATCTTCGCGCGTCAAATGCGTCGTCAATGCAATGCGCGTAATATTTCTTCGAGAAAAATCCTCTTCGGCCGTCTTTATCAACCGCCGGGCGATTCCGCGCCGTCGCATCGCTTTGAAAACAACCAGCGCCACGATCCGTCCGGATAAATCGTTGTGTTCGTAACTTTGACCAGCATACGTCCCGATCATTCCGCAAACTTGCCCGTCGTTCACTGCAACGAAGGTTTTGTAACGCGCGTCACTCACGATCGATTCGAGGCGCTTCGCCATTTCGTTTTCAGTGGTCTCGTAGCCCAGCTCGCACATCAAGCCGGCCAGCGCAGCAGCATCGGCTAAATTCGCCTCGCGAATCGCACAGCTTGTTCTGAAATGATCGAGACGTACGCGTTGCGGAGACATTCAAGCGGAGTTTATACAGTCGAGAACATCCTCTCGCAATGTTCTGCAAGCAGACGTTAATCTTGCGCGGCTCGTTGTAGCGGTGGTCGCCGCGGCGAGCGCCTCTACAACTTCTCTCGCACGGTAATTGTCGATCTTACACGCCGGGATTTGGCTTGCGCGGCTATCCACCGACTTTAGTGTTGCCCCATGCGAGAAATTGCCGCTTACGATTCAAAAATCGAAGGCAACGTGATTTTCACGCGCCTCGACGCGGCCTTGAATTGGATCCGCGCGAATTCGCTCTGGCCAATGCCAATGGGACTCGCCTGTTGCGCGATTGAGTTGATGGCAACAGCCGCATCGCGCTTCGACATTTCCCGTTTCGGCGCTGAAGTCATGCGCTTTTCGCCTCGGCAATGCGATGTGATGATTGTCGCCGGGACCGTGACTTACAAAATGGCGCTGGCCGTAAAGCGAATTTACGAGCAGATGCCGGAACCGAAATGGGTCATCGCCATGGGCGCATGCGCGTCAACCGGCGGGATGTATCGCTCTTACGCGGTGCTGCAGGGGATTGATCAATTGCTGCCGGTCGATGTTTACATTTCCGGTTGCCCGCCGCGCCCCGAAGCCCTCCTCGCCGGTTTAATGAAACTTCAGGAAAAAATTTCCGGGGAACGCTCCTTTGTTCAACAAAAACGCGTGCTGACCGATCAGCTCGAAGAGACGCTCGCATGAAATCAGAAGACGAGCTTCGAGCTCGGTGCGACGTGAGATCGATAGCGCGGTTTGATCTGGTAGGCGCCCTCATCCTAGCCTTGTTCCAGGGGGAGAAGGTACCGCCTCTCCCTCAGGGAGAGGGTTGGGTGAGGGCTAGTCGAGTGGTGAAACCACTCTTACGCTCATGACTGGCCAGCAACTGCTCGAGTCACTCGGCAAACTATTCGGCGCGAAAATTCAGGAGAAAATCGAGTTTCGTGGTGAGATGACTTACATAATTTCGCCGTCCGATCTGCGCGAAATTGCGAAATTCTGCCGCGACGAGCTTTCCTTCGATTACTTGATCGACATCACCAGCATCGACAACTCCGGCCAGGAGCCGCGTTTCGAAATTGTTTACGAACTTTATTCGATGACCCTGGCCGTTCATCTGCGCTTGAAACTTCGTGTTTCGGAAGACGTCGGCGCGGTCGATACCGTGTCCGACATTTGGCCAACAGCCAACTGGCACGAGCGCGAGATTTACGACATGATGGGATTGAAGTTCAACGGGCACCCCGATCTGCGCCGCATCCTCATGTGGGAGGGTTATCCGTTCTTCCC
>JBEEGY010000314.1:0-7058 GCA_041167145.1 Verrucomicrobiota bacterium | reverse complement strand
AGACAACTGTTCCGGCATTGTGTCAGACAACATTTTTCCTGACTGAATTAGTTGCAAGAATTACACTTACCCGCAAAGACCGAGCGGATGGCCGTTAAGACCGAGAAAGAATTGAGCGAAACGCAGCGTGCCCACTGGTTGAAAGCGGTGGCGGCGATTGAGCTGCGTAATTTTGGCTACGCCATTTCGCTTCTGCAGGGGATTCTGAAACACGAGCCGGAATTTCTGACCGGCCGCCAACTATTGCGTCGCACGGAGGTAACCAAAAGCAAAGCGGCGAAGCGATCGATTTTCAACATTTCGACTGCGCCGCTCGCGGTGATGAAGGCACAGCGCGAAGTGAAGAAGGATCCGAGACGCGCGGTCGAGATGATCGAAAAAGTTTTGGAAGGGGAACCGTATCATCGGCAAGCGAACCTATTGCTCAAGGAAGCGGCGGTTTCGGCGGGCTGGCCGGAGATCGGCATTTTCGCGCTGCGCACTTTGCTGGAAGAAGATCCGCGCGACATGAAAGTGTTGCGCGACCTCGCTCGCCTGCACCGCGATCTCGGGCAAAACGACCAGGAGGTTGAAGTTTATAATCTTATCAGCGAGATCGATCCCCTCGATGCGGAAGCATTACGCCTGGGTAAGGATGCAGCGGCACGCGCATCGATGACCACCGGTGGTTGGACGCAGGCGGAAAGTTATCGGGATTTGATCAAGGACAAGAAGGCGGCTGTTTCGCTTGAGCAACAGGGGCGGATGAAGTTGGGTGGCGAAGCACTGGATCAACAAATCGCCGAGACTTACGCGCGGCATCAAGCCGAACCGAACAATGTCGATCTTGCGCGAAAGCTCGGGGTTTTGAATGAAGAGAAGGACGATCTTGAAACGGCCGCTTCCTGGTACCAATACGCCGCGGGTCTGACCGGCGGGAGTGATGCCGGATTGGTCCGCAAGGTTTCCGATTTGAAAATAAAAGAGTCCGAGCGCGAGATCTCTGGCCACGAGGAGTTTCTCGCCACGCACTCGCCTGGTGACGAATTGCATGCGAAGAGAGCGGCCGAGTTGGAAGCGGCCAGGAAAAAGCACGCCGAGCTTTTGATCGGCGAGGCGCGTAAGCGGATCGAGCGCAATCCGACTGACCTGGATCTTCGTTTCGAATTGGGAGAGCAGCTCGTCAATGCCGGGCAATTGCGCGAAGCGTTGCCGGAGCTCCAGCGCGCGCGGCAAAATCCGAAGGCGCGATTAAAAGCGATGAATTTACTGGGTCGTTGTTATGACGAGTTGGGAATGCTCGATCTGGCGGCAAAGCAATTAGAGGAGGCCGCGAAAGAAACCTTGTCGATGGACACGATGAAGAAGGAGATTGTTTACAATCTCGGCCGTGTTTATGAAAAAATGGGCGACAAGGAAAAATCGCTCGCCTGCATGAAGCAAATTTATGAGGCTGACTATGGGTATAAGGATGTTGCAACCCGGGTCGAAAGGTCTTACGAACAGAAACTTACGTAGCATTTCCGCTCTGTGATGTAGCTTGCTTGCACGTCCAGATTCGTGGGAAGATGCGAATCTCAGTTGCCGGAAAGCCCGGTAACCTCAAAGAAAATACTTATGAAAAACAAACTCACTATAATCTCACGATTTGGAATTGCCGGTGCTTTACTCGGTGTGCTCTCTTTTGCCGGAGTGGCTAAGGCGCAAATGTATGGCAGCGGCAGCAAATCGGGGGGAACAATCAAGACGGAGGCAACGCCAGAGGGTGAGAGAGAGTGGCCGGGAGCGCGTACAAGCGATAAGGCTCCGCTCGCTACGTCCCCTACGGCCGCCCGCTTGAGCGCAGCTGACAAGACATTCATGATGAATGCGGCCAAAGGGGGGATGATGGAAGTGGAATGGGGTAAATGGGCGGCGCAAAACGGACAAAACGCCGATGTAAAGAAATTCGGGAATAAAATGGTGACCGATCATTCGAGAGCCAATAACGAACTGATGGCCCTCGCCGCGAAAAAAGGGGTGAAGCTGAAAAGCGAGAAAGTGACAGGGAAATGGACCTCGGACAAAGCATACATGGACATGATGGTGCAAGACCATCAGAAGGACCTGGCGGAATTTCAGGGCGAGGCCAAGAACGGGACCGATCCCGACGTGAAGAAATGGGCTGGAGACACTTCAAAGATGATTCAACAGCACCTGAAAATGGCGCAGCAAACTGACAGCAAGCTCAAGTAAGAAATTGTCTGTTTAATTAGAGCACGGCACGCCGGCTACGGCGTGCCGTGCTTCTTTTCCGGCAGACGGGATATCGATCTTAGCGAACCGGCGGGACGGTGTTGGCGTGAGTACGTAAGCGCATTTCGACAATTAACGGCCGATCGTCAGGGCCGGTTTCGACCGATGGCAACCATAGTTGCGGATCCAGGCCCGTAATTTTCAATCGGAAAAATTCGGAATGCGGGACACGTTCGGCGTCGCCAGCCACTCTCACTGAGTCGAAGTCCCTGATGTTCTGCGCATGGAAGATCGCTTTCTGTGGCGTCTTCACGCAGATAGAAACAAGATCGACAAATTTGAACAGGGTATTGAAATCAATGCGCAGCGGTGTACATCCCGCCTCCTTCGGCAACGGGATGCAAACATTCTGCCAGGTGTCGTGGCTAACGCTCGCGCATGCAGAATTCGCTTCGCTCAGGTTTCCATCGTCAGAGTAAAAAACCTGAACGACAGTTTCGGGCTTCCAATCGCCAAGGGAAAGAAACCGTTTCAGCGGGGCGCGCAAACGTCGGCGCCATTTCTTGGAAAGACCCTCCGGTCGCTTTCGCGCCACCAGGACGGATTCGTGCCATTTATTGCTCTCGGAATCGTACTGCTCGAGATCGTTCCATTGCGTCCGGGCTTCCACGACCTCGAGGCCAGCGTAGCGCGCGACGGCGCGAAGACCATCGGGATAAAAACGCCAGCAATCGATGGGGAAGCGGTGTTCGGGACCGCTGGAAGGCGCGATGATGCAACAGAGTCCATGCGGCTTGAGGACACGCGCGATCTCGAACATCGTTTCCCAGAAAAATTCCGTGTGCTCAAGAGTTTGCCCGGAAATAACGATATCGACGCTGCCTGTCTTGAGTTCGCGCCAATCGTAGGGGTCCCGCAACACAAGATCGACATTGTCTCCCGGCGCGAGGTCGGCGCCGAGGTAATGCCATGGTGGCTTATCGAAAAGGGAGCGGTAAGAGCCGTTAATGTCGTGGCTGCCAAGATCGACAATGAGAAGGGGCTCGTTCTGCCGCGAATCGAGGTGATTTCGACGGAAGGCGGCCATTTTGTCAAAGGAGCTGGGATGCATATTTATTGACGGGGCCTGCCAGCATATCTGGTGGTCAAAAAAAGTCAGCCGGGAGCTTGGCGGGATTAGCTCCCGCGCTAGACTTCGCTTCGTGAGAAAGGATCGCCTGAGGCCGGCCAGGTCGCTCAGCCTGCATGACTTCGTTCCGAAGTTTTATCGCGGGGGCGCAGTGCATCTTTACCTGCCGCTGCTTTACGATTTGGTGGGCAGTCGGAAGCCGCGGTTGATTGTAACCCTCGGCTTCGGCGAAGGGGAGCCGCACGCTACTTTTTGCCAGGTTGTGCAAGAGCAGAGTTTGAAGTGCCGATGCGTGGCCATCCGGCGGGGCGATCCGCAAAGCGAAAGACATGACGACGCCTGGCAGAAGGGCAAGGCTTTCGGCGAAGAGTTCTATCCGGAGATGGCGCAATTTCTCCCGGGACCACCCGTCGATACGGCACAGGATTTCGGCAAGGAAGATGTCGACCTTCTGCTAATTGATGATTGCGACCGCGGATCAACTGTGCGCGCCGAACTGGCGGCGTGGAAATCTAAGCTAGCGGCGGATGCGATTGTTTTGCTTCATGGGACGCAACTCGAGCGCAAGGATTCTCCAGGAGCGGCCTGGTCGGAATTCATCTCGCACCGTCTACATCTGAATTTTCAAGCTGGCGCCGGACTTGGAATCGCAACGACCTCTTCAACGGCGAAAGCAAAAGGTCTCCTGGCCACCCTCGATGCACGACGCGAATTGTATCTCTTAACCGCGGAAAAGATCGAGGCCCAGGCCCGCGCCGCGGAAGTGATGCGGGAAAATGCGAACCTCGAGACGCGTCATGTCTGGCTGGCCTGCATCATGGAGGATAGGTCCACCGCGCAGGAAATCATGGATCATCAGGCGCGCGCCCTGAAGGAGTTGGAAGGCAAATACGAACCATTACGGCGCGATCGCGAAAAGGCGCAGCAAGTCATGGATCATCAGGTGCGCGTGATCTCAGACCTTGAAAATAAATTTGAGCTATTGCAACGCGATCGGACTGAAGCGCAGCAAATTCTGGATCATCAGGTGCGCGTGATTTCGGGTCTGGAAAACAGCTTTGAGTTGTTGCAACGCGACCGCGCTGAGGCGCAGCAAATCATGGATCATTTGGAAAAGGATCGAGAGGAGCAAAATCGGGGCGTTGTGGCATTACGGCGTGATCGGGCCGAAGCGCAATTGGTGATCGATGCCCAAGTCGAAAAGTTGAGCCAACAAGCAGCCACGGTCGGCCAGATGTACGCGCAAATACACGAGCTCAGCCTGCAGATCAAAGAACAGAAAAAGATTTTGAAGGCGGCGAAGGAGGCTTGTCGCAAGAAGGGCCGGTGTTTCCAAATTCGGACCGAGCCGAAAATAAAGCGCTCGTTGCCGGAAAAAATTGTGCGTGAATGGCGGCGGTCGGCGCGCAAGTTGGGTCTCGTCGCTTCTCCCGAAGCAAAGGCCCCCCGGTTGAAAGCGGCACCCGGTCCGGTCATCGATCTTGCGGCGCGTTATGCTACGTGGATCCGGGAGCACGAGCCGAACCCGGCCGAGCTGGAAGAGCAACGGCGTGTCGCGCAGAAATGGAGGGACAGACCGAAGATCAGTTTGCTGGTTCCGATTCACGATACGCCTGCCACATTTCTTGATGAGATGTTCGCCTCGGTGGCGGCACAAACGTACGACAATTGGGAGCTTTGCGGCGTAGATGCAGGTTCGAGTAATTCCGAAACACTGAAAGTGCTAAGGAATTGGGAAGGACGCGACGCGAGATTTCGGATTGAACGGCTGGGGCAAAACCTCGGGATATCGGAAAATACCAATCATGCGCTCGGCATGGCGCGCGGCGAGTTCATGACCTGTATCGATCATGACGATCTTCTCCCGCCTTTCGCGCTTTACGAGGTGGCGCGCGCGACCAGGAAATTTCCGCAGACAGATTTGTTTTACAGTGATGAGGACCGGTGGAATTCGCAGGGACAGCGACACGCGCCATTTTTCAAGCCGGAATGGAGCCCGGCCCTTTTGCAATCATCCATGTATCTTGGCCATCTGACTGCGTATCGGCGCGATCTGGTGACGCAGGTCGGCAAGTTTCGAAAGGACTTCGATTTTTCACAGGATTATGATTTTGCATTGCGCGCCACAGAGATAGCGCGCGAAATCCGACACATCCCGAGCGTTTTGTATCATTGGCGCGAGCATCCCGGTTCGGGTTCAGCCGGTGGTAAACCGAATGCACGAGCAACCAACCTGGCTGCTTTGGCCGAGGCGATGCGTCGCCGCCATTTGCCAGCCGACATTCTCGAACATCCGACGGCGAACCGCGCTCGTCTCAAAATTTCGAAGTGGCCCAAGGTATCAGTCATTATCCCAACCGATTCGCCGGAGCGCGCGCAATTCTCTCTGAAACTGCCGCAGGCGACGAATTATCCCGATTTGGAAATTGTCTTGGTCACGAACAGCCCGCTCGTCGCATCACTGAAAAAGAGCCGCCCGGACGATCGATTTCGTTTTGTTTGTTACGACAAGCCATTCAATTTTTCGGACAAATGCAATCTGGGGGCAGAAGCGGCTACAGGCGAACGTCTGATTTTTTTCAATGACGACGTGGAGCCCGAGCATGCGGACTGGATTCAGAATCTGATCGAACCCCTGGAAAACCAGGAGGTGGGCGCAGTCGCGCCGAAGATGTTATACGCTACCGGCAACATTCAACACGCCGGACTGGTCACCGGTGTGCGCGGATTTATCGGCACGGCGTTCCATCAACGCGCGGCGGATTCGACGGAACATTTCAATCTGGCGCAATCAATGCGCGATGTTTCGGCGCTTTCCGGCGCTTGCCTGGCGATGCGGCGCGAGGATTTTTTTCGCGTCGGTGGGTTTAACGCCGTCCACACGCCGATCGCGAATTCCGATCTCGATCTTTGTTTCAAAATCCGCGAGGCCGGATTGCGCTGCGTTTACACTCCTTATGCGACGCTTCATCACGGCGGCCACGTTTCGCTCGGAGTCGAGGATAGGAAAAACGCCGCCCGCCGCGACAAATCATCGATTTATCTTTTGAAACGGTGGGCTGGATACACGACGCACGATCCCTATTTCACCGACAACATGCGGGATTGGCTTTTCCTCGACTCTCCCACGCCGATCAAAATGGCGGGACGCAATCAGTCTGTGGTCGGTGAATCGTCGGCGGATCTGCTTTTTATTTCGCACGATTTATCGTGTTCGGGCGCGCCCATGATGCTCCTGCACGCGGCCACCTGGTGTCAGCAAAACGGTTTTTTCGTGACGGCAATGTCGCCAAAGGATGGACCCTTGAGGCATGAGTTCGAAATGGCCGGCATCCCGCTGATTGTCGATCCATTGATCCTTACCGGCCATAAATCGTTGGCGCAGTTCGCGCGCGATTTCGATTGCGTGATTGCGAATACGGTTTTCAGCAGTCCGATTGTGCGGGCTCTGGAAAAGGAAGGATTGCCATTGATGTGGTGGTTGCATGAAACGTTGGTGGGCGAACATTATCTTCGCGAAGATCGAGATTTGCGCCTCGCCCTGCCGGGTGCTGATCTCGTAGTCGTGCCGGCAAACGCCACCGCTGCGGTCTTTCAACCTTTCCGCGCCGACCCAGTGAAGCGCTTGCCAAATGCAATTCCGGAGCCAGGCGTTGTCACGCGCGCGCGAAAATCTCAGGACGCGCTGCGTTTCTTACTTCTTGGAACAATCGAG
>JBEEGY010000313.1:0-5060 GCA_041167145.1 Verrucomicrobiota bacterium | reverse complement strand
AACCGCGTCAGACGCCGGCGCCAACACCTTAACCTCTAAGAACTATGCCCGCTCCGAAATTGACACCTGCGTTAGCCAAGGAATACAGCGACCTGTTCAATCGCTGCGAAATTTCGCCCGATAAGATGCCGGAAGTCGAGTCCGTCGTTCAGCGCATCTTACATTTTCAAGATCGTTACACACCCGTCGCCGCGCAATCAAATGTCCCGTGGCACGTCATTGCTGTCATTCACAACATGGAATGCAGCCTCGATTTCACGCAACATTTGCATAATGGCGACTCGCTCAAGCGTCGCACAGTCAACGAACCCGTGGGCCGCCCGAAAAGCGGCCAGCCGCCGTTTGCCTGGGATGTCAGTGCGCTCGACGCACTCGAGTATGATGGATTAACCGAGTGGAGCGACTGGAACATCGGCGGAATTTGTTACAAACTCGAAGGCTATAATGGCTGGGGATATCGCACGCATAAGATCAACAGCCCCTATCTCTGGAGTTACTCGAACCTTTACACGAGCGGCAAATATATTGCCGACGGCGTTTGGTCGGACACGGCTGTTTCGCGCCAATGCGGGGCTGGCGTCATCCTTCGACGCATGAGCGAACATGGTGCTCTCGATCTTGCCTCGCCAGCTTCCCCGAAGCTGCCCGATACGGCGAATCTGCCCGAAGTTCCATACGCGTCATTTGCTCCCAGCGATCCAAAGCAACTGGAGAATGCCGAAGATCTGCAGCGCCTGCTCAATTTGTTCCCCGGCGTTTCATTGAAAGTGGACGGCGTCGCTGGGCCGCGCACCGCCGCAGCCTACAAAATCGTCACGGGAAAATACCTTCCTGGCGATCCACGTCACAAATAAACACACATTGCGCCCGGCAGCGCGCAAATCTCGCCGGCCGCTACATCCAGTTGGGGGCGGTTAGGCGTAACTAAAGAGAGAGAGTAACATTTCAACCGAAGGATCTTATGGCTGCAAAACTTGATGGGAAAAAAGTGGCAATCCTGGTGACGGATGGATTTGAACAGGTCGAGATGACCAAACCGCGCGAGACGCTCCAGGATGCCGGCGCGGAAACGAAAATCGTCTCGATCAAATCGGGAAAGATTCAGGGGATGAATCACGCCGACAAAGGCGACAAATTCGATGTCGATCTTACACTCGACGATGCCCGACCGGAAGAATTCGACGCACTCATGATTCCGGGCGGGTTAATGAACCCTGATACGATGCGCGCTAACGAGGATGCATTGGAATTCACGCGTCATTTCTTCAACGAAGGCAAACCGGTCGCGGCGATTTGTCACGGACCATGGGTCCTCATCGACGCCGGCGTGGTTCGGGGAAGAACGCTTACCTCCTGGCCGAACATCAAGACTGACGTGCGCAACGCCGGTGCGAAATGGGTCGATGAGGAAGTTGTCGTGGACAATGGGCTCGTGACAAGTCGCAAGCCGGACGACATTCCCGCTTTCAACAAAAAGATGATCGAGGAATTCTGCGAGGGTCGGCACCCGGCGATGGCCCGTGCGCACACGGTCACGCTCGAAACTTAAGTTTCGTGTCGCAAGTCTGCAGCGGCGCTCTATAAGCGCCGAAGATTATATGCGACGGTCATAGACCTGCCGCTACATAAGGCTGGCGTTTCGCAGAAGGGAGCTCGCGGGAGTCGTGGGACATGGCCGACGCCCGAAGGGTGAGCGAACTGGCGCGAGCGAAACAAACGCCCTACAATATTTCGTGAGCGTACCATGACGACCGCCAACAAGATTACCGTAGTTCGCATCTTGATGATCCCGGTGTTTGTCACCCTCGCCATCTATTACGGGCAAGGCATCAAGCGCGGCGAGCCGCTCGAATGGCAGCGCTTTGCCGCCATCATTGTCTTTCTTCTCGCGGCGGTCAGCGACGGTCTCGATGGCTATGTCGCGCGCCGCTACAATCAACGCAGTGCGCTTGGTGTAATCCTCGATCCGATCGCGGACAAAGGTTTGCTCCTTAGCGGCATTATCACTCTGAGCATTAGCAACTGGAGTGATATCGATCCGGATTCCGGAAAATTCCCGGCCTGGTTCCCCGTGCTCGTCATTACACGCGACGCCGTCATCCTGCTCGGCGCTGCTCTACTGCAGGTGCTCAACGGCAAAGTGCGGGTGCGACCGAGTTGGACCGGCAAAGTCGCCACCGTCTTGCAAATGTGCGCAATCGCATGGGTGATGTTGCAGCTTCACTTCATTCCCCTGCCTGTCGTCGTCATCCTCGCCGGTGTATTTACATTTATTTCCGGGGTTATTTACGTTTCGGACGGCGTTCGCCAACTGCAAGCTGAGGGACACGCTAACGCGAACGTGAATTGATCGCGTATCTCTGCGATGAACGCCACCAGCGCGCCGCCCAATGTGGCGATTGTCGGTCGACCTAACGTGGGAAAGTCCGCTTTGTTCAACCGGCTGGTCGGTCGCCAAATCGCTATTGTTCACGATCAACCCGGGATTACCCGCGACCGCATCTCCGCCTTATGCGCGCGCCCCGAAAAGCCGTTCACAGTCTGGGACACCGGCGGCGTTGGCGGCGCGGGCGAGTCTGAATTGATTACGCAAGTGCAAGGCGCGGTCGAAACCGCGGTGCGCGAGGGAGATCTTCTTCTCTTTGTGGTCGATGCCAAACAAGGCCTTTCACCGATCGACCAGGAACTCGCGCGCATGCTGCGCCGGTCGCGCAAGCCTGTTGTCCTGGTTGTGAACAAGATCGACCACGACAAACACGAAGATCTCGCCACCGACTTTGCATCGCTCGGGTTTGAAAACACGATTTCGATCAGCGCGGCGCACGGTCGCGGCATTTCCGAATTGCTCTCCACCATCGAGCAATTTCTTCCAGCTGCTGAAATCGAACCTGAAACTTCAGATGCCAGTCCGGCTCGGACCAAACCTCTCGCGATCGCGATCATCGGGCGGCCGAATGCCGGAAAGTCTTCCATCATCAATTCCGTTCTGCGAAGCGAGCGCGCCATCGTGAGCGACCTTCCCGGAACGACGCGCGACTCGGTCGATATTTCTTACGAGCGCGACGGACAGCAATTCCTTTTTATCGATACCGCCGGTATGCGCGCGCGGAGCAAACACTCAAGTTCAGTCGAGGTTTTCAGCGTCATGCGCGCGGAGCGAAGTATTCGTCGCGCCGATCTTTGTGTGTTGATTGTCGATGTTACGGCCGGCGTCACCGGGCAGGACAAAAAAATCGCGGCCCTGATCCAAAAAGCGCGCAAGGCCTCGATCGTCGTGATCAACAAGTTCGATCTGGTGAAGCCGAAGCGCGGCGCGCGCACCACCGTAGATGAGATTGTCGATCTTACACGGGAGCGATTGTTCTTTCTCGATTATGCGCCGGTCCTGGTCGCATCCGCGCTCACCGGCGAGCATGTCGACAAGCTCTTTCGCTTGATCGCAAAGGTTCAGCGCGCGGCCCAAAAACGCATCGGAACCGGCCTGCTCAATCGCGTTTTGCGGCAAGCCGTTGCGGCCAATCCGCCTCCCATGATTTCCGGGCGGCGCCTGAAACTGTTATACGCAGCACAGGCCAGCGGCGCGCAAGATCGACCAGGGAGCCGCGGCGACACGGGCGAAATCGATGAGCGACCCGAACGGGTGAGCTTTCGGGAGAAAGCGAGTCAAGTACAGCCGCCCGAGTTCGTGCTTTTTGTCAACGACCCGAAGTTGCTTGGCGAAACTTATCGACGTTTCCTCGAAGCGAGAATCCGCGAAGTTGAGCCCTACCCGGGCCTTCCCATTCTTCTCCAGGCGCGCCCGCGAAGCCCGTCGCACCGGGACTAGGTGTCGCTCTTGCGGTTGCAGTTCGAGAAACCGGTTTGATCGAACATTATCCGCGTCCGCCTGTCTCACATCACACGAATGAAATCAACGCAGGAACTTACCCAAGAAGTGCAGTCGCTCGGGCAATGGATCCCGGCTTTGCGCCAGGAAGTAGGGCACGTGGTCGTGGGGCAAAAATACCTCATCGATCGATTGCTTCTCGGCCTCCTGGCCAACGGGCACATCCTGCTCGAAGGCGTCCCCGGATTGGCCAAAACGCTTGCCGTGAAAACGGTGGCAACCACCATCCAGACCGGCTTTCAGCGACTGCAATTTACCCCCGATCTCCTACCGGCGGATTTGATCGGTACTCTTATATATAACCCGCGCTCCGGCGAGTTCACGACAAAGCTCGGGCCGATCTTCTCGAACCTGATCCTGGCCGACGAGATCAACCGTGCTCCCGCCAAGGTGCAGAGCGCTTTGCTCGAAGCCATGCAGGAGCGCCAGGTCACGATCGGCGAAAAGACCTATCCTCTGCCCGATCCGTTTCTTGTCCTCGCCACGCAAAACCCGATCGAGCAGGAAGGCACTTATCAACTACCCGAGGCGCAGCTCGATCGGTTCATGCTCAAATTGAATGTCGGCTATCCGCTAAAAACGGAGGAGCGGACCATTCTCGATTTGATGGCAACGTCCTCGCCCGATTTGCGCGTCAATCCAGTGGTCGACCCAAAACAGATCATCGGCGCGCGCGAAGTGGTTAACCAGATTTACATCGATGATCGCGTGAAAGATTACATTGTCGATGTTGTATGGGCGACACGCGAACCGGCCACGTACAATTTGCGGCTCGAAGGACTTATCCGTTACGGTGCCTCGCCACGCGCGACGATTTATCTGGCGCTCGGCGCTCGCGCCCACGCATTCCTCAACGGCCGCGGTTACGTTACGCCGCAGGACGTGAAGAGTGTCGGCCCGGATGTGTTGCGCCACCGCATCATCGTCAGCTACGAAGCGGAGGCGGAGAGCGTCACGAGCGAAATCATTATCGAACGAATCTTTGCCGGCCTTCCGGTGCCGTGATCAGCATTGTGAGAAGTGATCGGTGAGAAGTGAAAAGTGGAATGGGAATCGCACGATCGTTTCGAGAATTAAATGTTTATCGGCAGGCAGACGACGCCGTTCAGAACATTTTTCTTTTGAGCCGGAAGTTTCCCACAGAAGAACGCTTCTCCTTAACAGACCAGATTCG
>JBEEGY010000312.1:0-3988 GCA_041167145.1 Verrucomicrobiota bacterium | reverse complement strand
AGATCACCCGTGCCGGCGTAAATCGTATTGTGATTGTTCGGGTCGATCGTGAGCGAATCAATGCTCACCGTACTAATAAGAGGATCGTTAGTCATCGCCGTCCAGGAAGTGGAGGCGCTGCAACAGTTCGTTGTCTTCCATACACCGCCGCCGACAGATCCCAAATAGGCCACGATACTCCCGTTTGTGGTCGTCGTTGGATCGACCACGATGTCGTTCACTCGGCCCTCGGTCGTTGTAAAATCAAAGCAGCTTGAGCAACCGGTCATGTGGAGCGGCTGCGGACCAAGAGAGACAAAGGAGTTCGCACTAAGCGTCAGCGCCGTATTCTGCTTATTGAGATTTTTCGACGGAACACCCACGGGAACATTGCGAGCAATCGTTGCGTCCTGAAGGGCGGCCTGGCGCAACCATGTGGGATTGAAAATGCCAGTGGGATAAGTGAGACGATTGTGCCATTCGAGTTCCAATCGGTTCAGGTCGTCAGGCTCTCCACCAGGAACGGGCATGTCGCGTTCGAAGCGCTCCGCGTTTCTGCCTCCGCGGGAGGGTTGTGTTGGCGGAACAAAACTAAATACCGCCAGCACCAGACCGACCGAACAAAGAGTAAAAGCGAAAAAAATCCGCGGGTTGAAAAACCCGGCTCGAGAAGTGGACGTTCTTTGCATAACAAGATTGTTCAGGCGTTAAGACTGTGAATCGTATTTAGAGCAGGTTCCAGCCTTCCAATCAGTCCTGATTTTCAACCCGGCACTCGTCCTTCATTCTCTTTCTTTGCGCGGCACAAACGCGCCATTTCCTTCGTCGAGATAAATGGTCGATCCAATGCGCGAAATCTTCAGGGTTTGCCGCCACGTTCCGGTAGAAAACTTTTTCGCCGCTTCGATCGTTTCGCTTTCAGCTTTAGAGGTTTGCTTCTCGGTGTTCTTCATCGCTTCACCTAAAACGCGGCCATCCATCGCGCTGGTCGTGTTGATTCCGAGAATCTCCAGAATGGTCGGTGCAAGATCGACATTTCCGCTCGGCAGATCGCTGCTCTGGCCGCGACGAATACTCGGTCCGGCTGCGATGAGCGTGTTGTGCATGTCGAATCGACTCAGTGTCGCATGCGTCCCCTCGCCCGCGGCCCGATTCCAGTCGGCGTCGATCATTCCGGGAACGCCGAACTGGTTTTTCTTATCGTTCCAGCGAAAAGCCATCGCTACATCGGGCGCGTGTTCGTTCACGATCTTAACTGTGTCCAATCCAAACGTCCCTTCAAACTTGTCGCGCGTTAAAATCACGCCGGCGAAATCGGATTGCTGCAGAAATTCAACGAGCCGGCGCGTGACCCCGGCATCATGTTGCACCACATAAAAAAATACCGTGCCGGCGTTGCCGGCCAGCATGATGTCGCCGGCCTTAGGGTCGTTGCTGAATTCCGTCGCCACGCTGAAACCGGCCTCTTTCAAAATTTTCCGCAGATCAATCGAACGTTCGATGGTCGAGAAACCATGATCGGAAACGACGAAGATGTCCGTCGTCGACCTTGCACCTTTCCGATCTAACGCGGCCAGAACGGCAGCAAGATTGTCGTCCGCGGATTTGATGGCGCGGCGCGTCGCTTCCGAACCCGGCGCCGTTTCGTGCTGTGTTCCGTCCGGTTCGCTTAACCACAAAAGCGAGAACACCGGAAAACGATCTTTCCAAAAAATATCGGTCAAAACTTTGGTCGTCCAAACGTCCTTTTGCGCAAAGGTCCGCGGAAACGCGCCGAGTTGGGCGACAATCGGCGCGAGCGCGTTGGGCGACAGCATTTGGCCGGAGAAAATCAGAGCGGAATTGTTCTCGCGCGCGACATCAGGATGTCGATCTTGTCCGGTCGCCGCGGCGACACGGACTCGTCCTGCGGCGAGCAAAAGTCCGACGGTCTTTGCGGTCGCGACGACGCTGCTCTGGCCGGCGCCACGCACAAGCTCGGCAATTGTCGGAGAGGCTACGTACTTGCCGCCGGAAAGTTCATCACCCTTTTGCACGACCTCTGCATTTTCAACATCGATCGCCTTTTTGTTATCGATCTCCGGGCGATATTCGTGGTTGGCGGTGATTCCAGAATGACCGGGATAAACGCCGGTCACCAACGCGGTGCCGTTTACGTTCGTGGCGCTGGGATAAACGCAATGATGATTGCGAAACACCACGCCGTCCCTGGCTAATTTCCAAAGCGTGGGAGTGTCTTTTTCGTTCACGTAATCGGGACGCATTCCATCCCAGACAATCAGCACGACATGTTTCTCGGAAGCTGACGGGTCTTTCGCGAACGAACCGGGCGCGCCAAGACCGCACAGGATCGGCATCGCCAGGATCGACATCGCTCTTCGAACGAATCCGCGCACCGGAAGTTTGGTCGGGTCACCCATCGTGCCGGGGTCTTGGCCGGTTGCTCATAAGCAATAAGGAGGTCATTCCGCCCGCGATGGCCAGGACCGCGCCGGCCAGCATTACCATGCGGAAACCATCGACGAAAGACTCGTTGATCGCCCGCCGCAAAATCTCGCGCAGTGGTGGCGCGATTCCTTGAGGAATTGTTGCCGCCGCCAAATTGATGCGTTGATCGTTCAACGAATGTCGCACGTCCGCGGGAAGTTCGATTGCGCCCAACCGACGATCGAGCGAACGATTGAAAACGTGGAGCATGACAATGCCGAAGACGGCGATGGCGAGGAGTCCGGCCGTACGGGAGACGGCGTTGTTAATTCCGGACGCGACCCCGACCCGATTTCGAGGAACTGCATTCATCACTGTGGTGGTGAGCGGCGCCACGCTTATGGCCATGCCTAAACCAAGCACGACAATGGCCGGGAAGAAGTCGCTCCAATAACGAGCTCCGACGTCCGGCTTTGCGAAAAGGGCGAACCCAATTGCCGCAATCACGGGTCCAATCACCAAAGGCAGTCTGGCTCCGTAGCGCTCGACCAATCCGCCAGACCAGCGCGAGAGAAAAAACAGGATGAGGATGAATGGAAGCAAGGCGGCCCCGGCTTCGGTGGCGGTGAAGCGTTGAACTTGAATCAAGTCCAGCGGGAGAAAGAAAAGTGCGCCGGCCAGTGCGCTATAAAGAAGGAGCGTGAGCAAGTTGGCGCCGGCAAAATCACGCGATCGAAAAAGAACCAGCGGCAGCATCGGGTTTGGCATGCGCGCCTCAATAAACAGAAACACGAGGAGAAGAAAACCTCCGCCGATCAGCGCGCCGAGAACTGCGGAACTCGTGAAGCCGAGCCTCGATGATTCGATCAAACCGTAAATAAGCAGGCCGAGACCGACGGTGGCGAGGGCGGCGCCCAGCCAATCCAATCTTTTGCCTTGAGTTTCATCGCGACTTTCCGGGACCCAACCAAACGAGACGAGCAGGACAATCAATGCGAGAGGCAGATTGATAAAGAAAACCGCGCGCCACGAAATGTGTTCGATCAACCATCCGCCAACAACCGGACCGATCGCCGCGGTGATGGCGGTAAAACCGGACCACGTGCCGATGGCGCGGCCGCGATCTTCCTCGCTAAACGATGCGCTGATGAGGGCGAGACTTCCGGGCACAAGCAGCGCGCCGCCGGCGCCTTGTAGAGCGCGTGCAAAAATCAACTGGTGAATGTTTGTAGCGAGGCCGCACCACGCGGAAGCGAGAGAGAACAGGATCACGCCCAGAATGAAGATGCTGCGCCGTCCATAGTGGTCCCCGAGCGAGCCGCCGAGAAGCAACAAGGCGGAGAGCAGCAGAGAGTAAGCTTCGACGACCCACTGCACATCGATAACGTTGGCGCGAAGACTCGCTTGCAACGCAGGGAGGGCAACGTTGACGACCGTGCCGTCGATGAACACCATGCTCGAACCGAGGATGGTGGCGACAAGGATCCAGCGACCGGACGATTTCGAGCACGGAGCCGTCGCCGCGCGCGACCGGATTACAGCTTCGTCGCACGGCGGTTGAACGAAGTTCGACATTTCCATT
>JBEEGY010000311.1:0-4282 GCA_041167145.1 Verrucomicrobiota bacterium | reverse complement strand
GTCGCTTCGCCCACGCGGAGGCTCATTCCCATCAACCGGAAGATGCGGTCGCGTTTTTCCAAGTACCCGCCCGAATCCAAATCGCGCGGCCGGGCAAGATCGACATCGACAATTTCCTGGATCGTGGCGGGGCGCTGACTCATGACCAGAATGCGATCGGCCAGCTGCACGGCCTCCTCGATATCGTGCGTGACGAAAAGAATTGTTTTCTTTTCGCTCTGCCAGATGCGGACGAGGTCGGCCCGCATTTTCATGCGGGTGATAAAGTCGAGCGCGCCGAACGGTTCGTCCATGTAGATGATGTCCGGGTTGGCGGCGAGGGCGCGTGCAATTTCCACGCGTTGACGCATGCCGCCGGAAAGTTCGCGCGGGTACGCGTCTTCAAAACCATTCAGACCCACCATGTCGATGTAGCGCGCGATAATTCGTTTGCGCTCGGCTTGACCGAATCTGCGCAAGCCGAAACCGACGTTCTCGACCACGTTGAGCCACGGGAAAACGCCGTTCTCTTGAAAAACAAAAATGCGCCGTGCGTCGGGACCAGTAACGGGTTCGCGCTCGACCAGCACTTCGCCCGAGGTCGCGTCGAGAAAACCGGCGACGATGTTCAGTAAGGTGGATTTCCCGCAGCCGCTCGGTCCAACCAAACAGACGAACTCGCCGTGCGCGATTTCGGCGCTGATATTTTCCAAAACATCGATCTGTTCGCCCGGATGTTTGCCGGGGAAACTCATGGAGACGTTGCGAATGGAAACGGCGGAGTCACTCATTTGCGCATGGCGTATCCCCAACGCACCTCATCGAATTTTTCCAATTGCCGCACGAGAAAATCGAGAATCAGGCCGATGAAACCGATCATGACCATGCCGGCGACAACCAAGTCGTAACGTTTGCCGGCGTTGCGCGCGTCGATAATGAGATAGCCCAAGCCACTGTTGACCGCGATCATTTCCGCGGCCACGACCACAAGCCAGGCGATGCCCAACGCAATCCTGATTCCCGTGACAATTTGGGGCAGGCTCGCGCGAAAGATCACCTGCCGAAAAAGCTCGCCCCGGCTCAAGCCGAAGTTTTGCGCGGCGCGCAAATAAACTGGCTGCATGTTTTGCACAGCGGCGATCGCTGAAACCGTAATCGGAAAAACGCTGGCCAGGAAAATCAAAAAAATCGGCGCCGCGTCGCTCACACCGAACCAGAGAATGGCAACTGGAATCCAGGCGATGGGTGAGATTGGCCGTAGAATTTGGATGATCGGGTTAAACGCCTGGAAGGCACGCGAGTACCAACCGAGCAGAAGGCCGGCCGGAACACCAAGAAGCACAGCGAGCGTGAATCCCCAGGTCACGCGAAAGAGCGAGGCAACGATGTATTTCACAAGCAATCCCTTTTGCGCCAGCTCGATGATGCCGCGAAGAACATTTCCAGGGGTCGGAAACAAGTCGCTGTGCGAAAGACGCACGGCCACGCCCCAAATCGTGAAGAACAAAGCCAGCATTCCCACGGCGCGGACGGTTTTCCAAAAAAAAGAATCCGGATTGTGCAACCACGCCGGTGTTCGGCGAGGTGCGATTGTCGATCTTGCGCTGATGGTGGTGTCGGATTGCGTGGCACTCATTTCTTTGCCGGTTCCCACGCGTACGGCTGCACCGCGGTGTCGTCGGTAACGAATGAGGCATCTGTGTAGTCCTCGAAATGCGCTGTGCCTTTCAAAATGCCGGCCTCGCGTCCGAGCTGCTCGATCTCCTCGAAGTCCGGTTTACGCAACATCAGGTTCGTGTAGGTGACGCGGTCCGGCGGTTTACTCAACACAAAAGTCAACAATCGCGGGTTCTGATTGTAGTAATACTTGCTTACGAACTGCGCGGTTTCCATGCGGTGGTCCATGCTCTTGTCGATCCATTTGCCGCTCTTGGCGATGCCATCTACGAGACGTTGCACCACGTCACGATGGTTTTTAATCATGTCTTCGTGCACGGCCAGAACGCACGAGATGAAGTTGGGCCACACATCTTTGGTCAACCAAAGAACACGACCGTAACCATCGAGTTCGGTTTGGCCCATGAACGGCTCGCCGCTCGAAATGGCATCCACCGCTTTGGCATAGAGCGCAGCCGGCATATCGGGCGGCGGCATTTCCACAAGCTCAATGTCTTTGATCGACATGTTCGCCTGCTTCAAAGCACGGAAAATGAGCAGGCGCTGATTAGAAAATCGATTCGGCACGGCAATACGTTTGCCGCGCAAATCTTCCATCCGATAAATCCGTGAATCTTTGTGTACCATCACGGCGGAACCGTCGCGATGCCCGAGATAAACGATCTTGATCGGCACACCTTGTTCGCGCAGGGCCATCGCCATCGGGGCGAGTATGAAAGTCGCGGGCGTGTAACCGGAAAGATGCGCCTCTTTTAATTCCGGCCAGCCGTTGAAACGAACAGGTTCAAAAATGCTCTCTCCGTAAAGTTGTTTGTTGATGAAATCAGTTACCGGGCAGGTGAGATGGCACGTCACCGGGAGAAATCCAATTCGAAACTTGTTCGGCTCTGTGCGCGCCGCCTTCGCTGCGAACAAATGCAGATTCAGCCAGGCGTGAATAAGCGTGATGAACACGAGCCACACGAGCGCGATCGTGATGAGCGTTCTTCGAAGCGACATGGAACCGCCATCCCTAGCGAATCAATCTTCTGGCCGCAACTTCTAAGATCGACATCTGCGGATGGTGACTTTCTTTTTCGCTGGACGAACTAGCAAGGGCACGCGGATTTTGACTGTTGCATGACGCCACCATCCCAACCGCTTGCCGGGTTTGCCAAAAACATCACTTCGCAAAACGGCGAGGACGGACTGCTCGAGGAGATTTTCCGCCGTATCGGCGACAAGAACCGTTGGTGTCTTGAAGTAGGCGCGTGGGACGGTAAACATCTCAGCAATGCTTGCGCGTTCTGGCGCGACCGCGGCTGGTCGGCCGTGCTCATCGAATGCAACGATGAATCGTTTGCCGGCCTCAAAAATAATACCCGCGATTTTCCCAAGGTCCACGCCATCCACCGTCGTGTCACTGCGGCTGGCGACGATTCGCTCGATTCGATTTTGCAGAAAGCAGGCGCGCCGTCGGATATTGATTTGGTTTCGATTGATATCGACGGGAACGATTACTACATCCTCGAATCGCTTAAGACTTTCGCGCCGCGCGTGATTGTTATCGAGCACAACCCGACCATCCCGCCGGAGGTCGAAGTCGTACAAGAGCCAAATGCGCCGCGCGCACGTTTCGGTGCTTCGGCCAGCGCGTTGGTAGCATTGGCGCGGAGGAAAGGCTACGGCCTCGCTGCTAACACCTGGTGCAACTGCATTTTTGTGCGCGACGAAGAATTCTCCCGGCTCGCTTATGCGCCGCTCGACATCACGCAAACATTTTCGCGCGAGGGGCTCACTTACCTGATGAATTGTTACAACGGAAAACTGTTTCTCAATCGGGCGCCGGTCTACAGCGGAATCAAACGCTCGTGGTATTCCTGGCTGCGCAATTCAATTTGGCCGGCTAAACGAGCTGCGTGGCCGGAGAACACCATCCCCGTGATCTGCCAACGCGCCGCGCGCGACGGTGATTAATCCGCCTGTCGCTCCGATCCTTCACAAAAGCTGGTAAGGATCGACATCTACAGCGACCGCGACGTCTTCCGGGAACGGTAGTTTATCGAGCGTTTCGCGTACGAGCCGGCTCAAACGCACGATTGCCTCGCCGCGGATCAAAATGTGAAAACGAAACTGCCCCTGCAATTTTTCCAGCGGCGCCGGCGTTGGATCGCCGAGAATGAATTCAGACCCGAGAGCTTCCTTTAATCGGCGGGCCAATGTTTCAGCCGAGAATTTCGCGCGCTCTTCGTGCGCCGAGCGAATCGTAATGAGGACAGCATGTTTAAACGGCGGGAAATCGCAACGCTCGCGAAACTCCAGCTCTTGCTGAAAGTAACCCGCGAAATCGTGGTGCCGCGCGAATTGGATTGAGGGGCTGAACGGCGTGTAAGTTTGCACGAACACTTCGCCTGGTGTTTCGCCACGGCCGGCGCGGCCGGCGACCTGCGTGAGAAGCTGGAAGGTTCGCTCGCCCGCGCGGAAATCGGGCATGTGCAACGCGAGGTCGGCGTTGATGATCCCGACCAGCGTCACGTTCGGGAAATGCAAACCCTTGGCGATCATTTGTGTCCCAACCAGGATGTCGATCTTGCCCGCACGAAAATTGCGCAGGGTTTCTCGATAGGCGTCCTTGCGCGTCATCGAG
>JBEEGY010000310.1:0-4403 GCA_041167145.1 Verrucomicrobiota bacterium | reverse complement strand
CGCGCGCTGCCATATTATAAAGCGCGCCGTGCGCCTTGACGTGATTTGGTCGCACGCCCGCCGCTTCGGCGATCGCTTGAAAAACACCAAGTTGATAGGTCACCGCTTCAAAGGCTTCATCAGTCGTAACGGGCAATTCTCTGCGTCCAAAATTTTCCCGATCAAAGAGGCTCGGATGCGCACCGACGACGACCCCATGCGCCTTCGCGGAGGAAACGGCGTCGCGCATGGTGCCGGCATCACCGGCGTGAAAACCAGTCGCGATGTTTGCCGACGTAATAAGCTCGAACAATTCCTCGTCATGTCCCGCGCCTTCGCCGAGGTCGGCGTTAAGATCGACATGCAACTTCATTCGCTTCGCAGACTGAGCCCCATCCGGAAGCGCTCCAGTTCTTGTTCACGTTCGAAAAGAAGACGATGCGCATCGGCCAACGAAACTTGCTCAAAACGGAGCCTGTCTCCGGCGCACAGTTGCGCCGCCACCGGGAGATCGACCGTGATCACGTGCGCGATCTTCGGATAGCCGCCGATGGTTTGGCAATCACCGAGCAAGATGATTGGCTTTCCATTTGGAGGAACTTGAATCGTCCCCGGCGCGACCGCTTCTGAGACGAGATCGACATTGTCATTTCGCTCAAGCTCCGGGCCGTCCAGCCGTGTCCCCATGCGATCGGAATCGGGCGACACCGTGAAAGCGTGACTCGTTAAAGCGAGATGCGACGAAGCGATGAAGCGATCCCACTCGGCACCACGGACAATTCGCAGAACCGGATTCTCTTTTGCGGTTGCAGTCCAATCGACTGGCGCGCTCCACGAAGAAATTCTTTGCGTTGTAGCCGCGGCCGTTAAGCGCGGTCTTTTGCTTAGCGGAATCAGATCGCCATCTCGCAGCGCGCGCCCATCTACTCCACCAAATTTTCCCCGCAAATCCGTCGAGCGACTACCGAGAACGATTGGAACATCGATACCACCGGAAATCGCCAGCCAGGATCGACATCCATTTTTCGGCTGACTGAAAATCAGTTCGTCGCCGGCACAGGCACGCGCGGCGTGACCCGCAGGCAACGACATGGATCCAAGTCGAACATCGAATTTGCCGCCACACCAGGAAATGAGCCGATCGTCCTCGAAGCCAATCCGTAAACCGCCGAGCGCAATTTCAAGGCCCGCGTCAGTATCGGCGTTGCCGGCGAGCAGATTCGCGACACGCAGAGCGTGCTGGTCAAGAGCGCCACCCGTGGAAATACCAAATTCGCGGAAACCGATTCGACCCAAATCCTGCACGCTCGTTAAAAATCCGGAGCGAATCACCGTCGCATTCATTTGTGGTGTCATCCTGAACGAAGTGAAAGATCTCGCACAGAGTGATTGACCTTCAGTTGGCCCGAAAAGGTACAGCCTCGCGATGAGAGATCCCTCCCCGTTCGACTTCGCGCGCGCGCGCTTCGCTCAGGGCTTTGGCTATTTTTGCAGGGCAGCGGAGCCCGCCCTGAGCTTGTCGAAGCACTCGGGATGACAGAGAAAGAAGCACAACGCATGGCTACGGTTTCTCTTTTTCGAACTCGTCGCGCGTGATCGATCGAAATCGAACACGATCACCGGCGCGCAAGAGTGCCGGGGGATTTTTATTCGGATCGAAAAGCCGAACCGGCGTCCGCCCAATGAGGTTCCAACCGCCCGGCGACTTTAATGGATAAATTCCCGTTTGTTTTCCGCCGATCGCGACGGAGCCTGCGGGAATTTCCTTTCGCGGCGTGGCGCGGCGCGATACCGCAAGTTTATCCGGCAGCCCGCTTAGGAAAGGGAAACCGGGCGTGAATCCCACGCAATTTACTCGATACTGCGCGCTTCGGTGAAGATCGACAACCTCCTTCGGCGATAATCCGGTTATTGCAGCGACTTCATCAAGATCGGGGGCAAACGCGCGATCGTAACAAACCGGGATTTCAATCGATCGACTCGCCAGTCCGGCTTCGCGTTTCTTTTTTCCCGAGATCGCCTTGCGAATTTTTTCGGACAGCAAATCGAAGACCGCGTCCGGAGGCGACATATGGACAAGCCGTGGATCAAAAAATACTCCAATCGTCGTATAGGCCGGCGCTAACTCCAGGACGCCAGCAATCTCCGCGCTCTTAATCTTATGCAGCGCATCCAGAACAGCGCGGAACGATTGCTCATCCGGATCGGCTGAGGTTTCGCATACGCGAACAACCAGCGCAGAATCTCCGAGCGGCGTAATTTCCATCACGCGATCAGACTCTTAGAGGGAACATATCGATCTTACAGTCAACGTTCATCGACTCATGACGACCGTTTTGTGTCCGAGTTTCCCGGTGAAACCGCCTCGGCGACGTCATCGACCTTGTCCTTAATCTCACTCACCTTCGGATGCACTTCGCGGATGAGATCGTGCTCGGCGCGAGATAATCCTTCGATACGCGTGGCTACCTCGTGCAATTCCTTCAGCATGGCTTCCTGTCGCGAGGAGAGACGATGCATCCACCAGAAACAAACCAGCCAACAGGCGGTGCCAATCCAGCCGAGAATGAGCGCGGTCGTTTCGAGATTCATGTTTGGCCGAAATCCATTATTCGCGCATGGCCTCGATGTCGATGTCAACCGTGACCTCCTGGCCAATTCCCGACATCGCTTCTGCGCCGCCGCTGAAGAGCAATCCGAACTCGCGACGATTGAGTGGAGCTGTTGTAACTTGCCAGCGGGTGTGTTGCGAATTGGGAGCGGTCTTCGGATCGCCTAGCAGTTTTGCATGCAAAACAATTGTCTTGGTTACGCCGTGCATGGTGAAGCCGCCCGTTATGTCACCGGTATTTTCACCAGTGCGTTTCACACTGCGGCTTTTGAATGTGATCTCGGGAAACTTCGCCACGTTGAAAAACTCCGCGCTACGCAAGTGCGCGTCGCGCTTCGCGATTCGGGTATCGATGCTTCCGGCGTCGATGTTTGCAACAACGGACGATTTCTCCGGATGATCCGGATCGACGTCGACGGTCCCGGAAAAACGAGTGAACTTCCCCGCCACGGTCGTGAGATATTGGTGGACTTTGAACCCGATGGTCGAATGCGCCGGGTCGATCTTGTAAATTTCGTTCGCCGACGCGGTCGAAATCGTGGCGGCAATAGCAATGAGACCCGCGGTGAAGCAAGTGCTGACTTTCATGGTCTTCCCTTCGTTTTACTTTTGATTTCCGGCGCCAGGGCTTTGAGCAATGGCGTGCGCGAGATTGGTAATTTCCCGAATAAATTCCCTAACGCAAAAGCCGGATTGCTTTTCAAAATCTTCGCGTCGTGCACGCCCGTGATCCGGGCCAGTTCGGTCTCAAAATGCGAGACAGCGCGCAGGTTCGGATCGTTTGCGTCAAGATAACCGAAAGCGCGGCGCAACAGCAGGAACAGCTCAGGCTCATTGTGATCGCGTTCCGTGCAAATCTCGATCAGTTCGACGAAGTAGGCCGCGGCTTGGGTCCGGCGATAGGTCTTTCGGATTCCGGCAAAGGGATTGCGCAATGCCACTTCAGTAAGCGTATGCAAATTCGATCTCCGGCTGGGAGCGATGGCAATATCGGTTTCGAAGAACAAATCCAGCTTGCCCGCGAAGGGGCTCTTGGTGCGGCGCGCGCCTTTGGCCACGGTCTGGATGCAACCGAGCGATTCCGTGCACCACGAAACAATCAGACTCGTGTCGCTAAACTTCCGTTTTCTCAAAAGAATCGCCGCCGTGCTTTTCACCGGCCCAACTTAGCACGCCAGATCGACAATCACCGATTGACGATATGGAGAGCGCGCTTCTCGACGGCAAGCGCAGCTTCCTTGACCGCTTCGCTCAAGGTCGGATGCGCGTGAGTTGTGCGGCCGAGATCTTCCGAGCTGCCGCCGAATTCAATGACAGAAACCGCTTCGGCGATGAGTTCCGAGGCCGCGTGCTGCAGAATGTGCGCGCCGAGAATACGATCTGTCTTGGTATCGGCCACAAACTTGACCATTCCATCGAGCTCTTCGTTGGAAACCGCGCGGCCAGTGGCCCGAAAAGGAAACTTGCCAACGCGATAATCAATCCCCTTCTCTTTCGCCTGTTCTTCCGTAAGGCCGACGCCGGCCAGCTCCGGATTTGTGTAAATGATTCCGGGGATCGCATCGTAATTCACATGACCGGCCTTTCCGGCGATGGTTTCAATGCAGGCGATGCCTTCATCGGAGGCCTTATGCGCGAGCATGGGCCCGGCAATCACGTCGCCGATCGCATAAATGCCTTCAATATTGGTGCGAAAGTGATTGTCGATCTTGATTCGTTTTTTCTCGTCCACCTCGACGCCGACTTTCTCCGCGCCGACACCGTCAGCGAACGGACGGCGTCCAACCGAAACAAGCACCTTGTCCGCCTCGAA
>JBEEGY010000309.1:0-4015 GCA_041167145.1 Verrucomicrobiota bacterium | reverse complement strand
CCCATCAGGGACGAAGGAAGGATTCTACCGTCCCTATTGGGACGACCGCTCGATGGAAAATCCAGCGCTAATGCGTCGGGCTATTGTTGATCTTGTTAAGACCTTCCAAGTGGAATGCTGGCGAGCGTGAAAGGTCACGCTAGATTGCGCGATGGCTTCGCGAAGGAAACACGTCCGTTATCGGATTGAATGGTTCGGTCTGGTGACCGTGGCCAAATTCGTTCCGCTTCTGCCAAGAAAAATCTGCTTCTATCTCGCGAAGTTTCTCGGAGCGTGGATGTCGATCTTGGATCGGCCTGGCCGGCGTGTGGCGCTCAGTAATTTGGAAGCCGCGTTTGGCGACCGATATTCCCCTAGCCAGCGCGCGGAGATTGTTCGGCAGTCGTACCAATGTTTTGCGCGCACCATGCTCGATCTCTTCTGGAGCCCGCGTCTGACGACGGAAAATTTTGCGCGCTACATCGACATCGAAAATCTGGAGCGCCTCAAACGAGACATCGGCGAAACGGGCAGCTGCATTTTCGCCGTCCCGCATTACGGGAATTTTGAATGGCTCAGTCCGGCGACCGCTCTGCTCGGTTATCCGACTCACATTCTCACCCAGGAATTCAAGAATCCATTGCTGGATTCGATTTTCGACCAGCTGCGTGCAAACTTTGGCAGTCGCACCGTGCCGCGAGAAGGCGCGGTCGTGCGGCTTTATAAAGCGTTACGCCGGCGCGGTTGCGCGGGGATTCTGGTGGACCTCAGTTTGCGTCCACATATGACGGCGGTGCCGATCGATTGTTTTGGTTTAAAAGCGAGCGTTCCTTTTGCGCACGCCTGGCTGAGCGAGCGGACCGGCGCGCCGATCATTCCGCTTCACTGCGAGCCGTTGCCCAAAGGCCGGTGGCGCGTTGTTTTTCATGAGAAGCTACAAACACCACAGGGCGCAACTCATCAACAAGTCGCGCAAGCATGCTGGGACCGGTTCGAACCGATCATTCGCAAAAACCCGGCGCCGTGGCTGTGGACTTACAAACTTTGGCGTTTCCTCCCGGCAAATCCCAACCGGCCTTATCCGTTTTACGCGAACTTTTCGCCCGAATTCGAAGCTTTGATCCGCGAAACGGAGAAGACCTCGCCGAGCGCGCCAGCGTCAGTATGAGATCGACATCGTCCTCCGTTTGGTTGACAAAGCCGCCCTACGCTCTTCCAGTAAGTAACCTATGCGAATTGTTTCCCGTTTATTCTTGGCAAGCGCGGCCACCGGTGTCGCGTTCCTAACCGGCTGTACAACTGGACCGATGGTTTCACGAGGAGGCGCTTATCACGTGACGGCACACCGGCCCGACGATCCTTCGAAAGTGAGCGTAAAAGTTTCGTTGTCGAAGCAGAACGTTTACGTGATGGAAGGTGACCGTTGCCTGATGGCGGTGGCGTGTACAGTAGGCATTCCGGCGAAGCCTACCCCGAAAGGCAATTTCACGATTTATTCCAAACAGGAGCGCAAACGCTCGGGCTCGTATGGGTTCAGCGTGCAGGGCGATAAGATCACCCCGTCCACTGGAGGCGGCCCCGGCCGCTATGTAGGCTATCCGATGGGTTACTGGTGCGAATTCGCGCCGGCTTACGGATTTCACCAAGGCTATGTCCATCCCGTGCCGCGTTCGCACGGTTGTATTCGTTTGAAAGGCGAGGCGGCCCCGAAATTTTTTGCGCTCGTGCACAATGGAACGCCGGTGAACATCGCTACTTCGCAACCGGAAGATGGAACATTGGGCGCGAAGGTGCAACGCGTGGACGATTCACGGACTCCGGATCCGCCGGGTAAGTTAATGATCTCGGACGCGGCGTTCGAAAGACCGAGCGGTCCGCTGCTCGAATAGCGGGAATCGCGGCGATTGGCCGCACGATTGTTTTGAGCACGAATCTCATCTCTAGCGGGACGACGGCGCGCGAGAAAGTGAACTTGCGCACGCCCGACGTGATGGCTGCGGTGCAGCAGCAGGTCGAAGCGCATTACCTTAGCGAAATCGTCGACAAGATTCGCCGGGCCGGCGGAATCATCTCCGTGGGCGACACGACAGTACGCCTGGCAAAGCAGTTTGGTTTTTGTTACGGCGTGGAACGCGCCATCGATCTCGCTTACGCGGCGCGTAAAGTTTTCAAGGACCGCCGGCTCTTCATCGTCGGAGAGATCATTCACAATCCCGAGGTCAATCAGCAGATCGCTTCGTTAGGGATTAAGAACCTGACTGGAAACAATAAACAGGCTGAGATTTCCGATCTCCAACCCGACGACGTTGTGATCGTGCCGGCGTTCGGAACGGAATTGTCGATCTTGCAACAAATCAAGGATCGCGGCTGCCAGATTGTCGATACCACCTGCGGCGACGTGATGAGCGTTTGGAAACGCGTGCGCAAATACGCGAGCGAATCCGCCACCTCCATTATTCACGGCAAGGCCGAACACGAAGAGACCAAGGCGACGAGCTCACGCGCGCTCGGTGATGGCAAAGGACATTATCTCGTCGTCCTCACGCTCGCGGACACGGATTACGTTTGCAATTACATCCGGCACGGCGGCAAAAAGCAGGAGTTTCTGGAGAAATTTCGCGGCGCGCACTCGCCCGGGTTCGATCCGGACGTGCATCTGAAAACCGTTGGGGTAGCCAACCAAACTACCATGTTGCGCGGCGAGACCGAGGAGGTGCAGCGAAGAATTCGGCAGGCCATTGCCGATCGCGATGGACCGGAGCTGGCGGGCAAGAATTTCCGTTTCTTCGACACGATTTGCGGCGCCACTCAGGAGCGGCAGGATGCGTTGAAAGAATTGCTCAATGTGAAAATGGACCTTTTGCTCGTGGTCGGCGGTTACAACAGTTCAAACACGTCGCACCTGGCGGAGATGGGCGAGGAGAAACTGCCGACCTATTTCGTGCTCAATGCCTCAAGATTGGTTTCAGCCGATGAGATCAAGCACTACAACTTGCATGAGAAGAGCGAAGTCATCGCGCACAACTGGTTGCCGAAAGGGCAAGTCGTCATCGGCATTACCGCCGGTGCTTCCTGCCCGAACAATTTGATCGAGGAAACTTTGCTGCGCCTTTTCGAACTGCGCGGAATCGGTCGCGAAGAGCTCGACGCCGCCGCGTAAGGCTTGTCCTGGGCCTGGTCGAACG
The DNA here is from genome assembly GCA_041167145.1 of Verrucomicrobiota bacterium. Taxonomy (GTDB): domain Bacteria; phylum Verrucomicrobiota; class Verrucomicrobiia; order Chthoniobacterales; family UBA10450; genus Palsa-1382. Next base: position 851 of record JBEEGY010000309.1, on the reverse strand, counting down.
GATCGACATCTTCTGTATCGGCGCTCTATGAGCACTGTCTGTCATGTCGAGTCCCGCCGTGGCGGGAAGACATCTCTTGCTGATCTTCGGATGATGGTAAGAGATTCCTCGACTTCGCTCGGAATGACATGGTTCCGGCGGTCATAGACCGCCGCTACAGGCGCGAGCCGCGAAGTAATTGCGTATGCGCGCAATTTGGAAAGGTAGCATTAGTTTCGGCCTCGTTAACATTCCCATCGCCTTGTTTCCGGCGACAAAAAAAGAAGAACTTCGCTTTCGCCTTTTGCGAAAAGGCGACCTCAGCCCGGTCAACTACAAACGCGTCGCTGAAGCCGATGGCAAGGAAGTGCCATGGGACGAGATCGTAAAGGGTTATGAGTACGAGAAGGGAAAATACGTCGTCCTCAAAGAAGAAGATTTTCAGCGCGTGGACTTGGAAGCGACGCAGACGGTAGACATTAAGGATTTCGTCAAGATCGCTGAGATAGACCCGATCTTTTTCTACAAGCCTTATTATCTGGAGCCGCAAAAAGGCGGCGACAAAGCCTACGTGCTTTTACGCGAGGCGTTGGCAGACAGCGAAAAAGTGGGAATTGCGAAAGTGGTGATTAAGACGCGCGAATATCTCGCTGGCGTGAAAGCCGAGGGTGATGTGCTCGTGCTCGAGCTCATGCTTTTCGCGGACGAGCTGGCGGATGCGAGCAAGCTGCGTGTTCCAAAGAAACTGGAGGCCGGGAAGCGCGAGATGGATATGGCCAAGGCGCTGGTCGATAGCATGACTTCGAAATGGAACCCGGAAAAATATCACGACGATTATCGTGAAGCCCTCATGGAGGTGATCGAGGAGAAAG
>JBEEGY010000308.1:0-6253 GCA_041167145.1 Verrucomicrobiota bacterium | reverse complement strand
TTTTCGCCCATCCGGCGCGATCCATATCCGCCGGCCGGTTACACTGGTGTGCGACTCTACGCTGAGCTCGCGGATTTAATTCGGCGACAGGAATCGGTGCTCGTCTTTACGAACGTTCGTTCCGCCGCCGAGCAAATTGGATTGCGTTTGAAAGAGCTCCTGCCCGAGTTGTCCGATCAAATCGAAACGCATCATGCGTCTCTCGATCGCAGCGTGCGGCTCGAAGTTGAGGACCGTTTGAAGAACGGCGAGTTACGCGCGGTGGTTTGCTCAACCAGTCTCGAGCTCGGCATCGACATTGGCGCTGTCGATCTCGTCGTGATGGTCGCGACACCAAAAGGCGTTTCGCGCGCCATTCAGCGCATCGGCCGCTCAGGGCATTTGCTCAATCGCAGCAGTCACGGCGTACTCGTCGCAACAAATGTCAGCGATCTCGTCGAGGCAACCGTCACCGCCAAACTCGTGCGCGAACGCGCGCTCGATCCGATCCGCATCCAGGAAAAGCCGTATGACGTTGCGGCCCAGCACATGGTGGGCATGACATCGCTCGCGCCCATCACGATCGACAATGCATTTGAATTAATCACGCGTGCTTACCCGTTTCGCGATCTCACGCGCGACGAGTTCGATCGGATCCTGAATTATCTCCAAGGCGGCGGCCAAGCGCTGGCCAAGCAATACGCCGGCTTGTTTGGCAAAATTAAAATCGACAACGGAACTATTTCGGCCGCTCACCCGCGCGTTGCGCGAGATCTCCTTGTTAACATCGGCACAATTCCGTCGGCAGGATTCGTGGACGTGATGCTGAAACGGCGACGTTTGGGCTCAGTGGAGGAAGGCTTCATCAAACAACTCAGCATCGGCGATCTATTCGTGCTCGCAGGCCGTGTAGTGCGGCTGATCGATACGTCGGTAACGGAGGCGCACGTGGAACGCGCGGACGGTCACCTTCCGACCGTGCCGCGATGGAACGCTGCGAAAATGCCGCTGACGTCAGGTTTGGCGCGGGCGGTGCGTCAGCTGCGAACCGAGCTGGCGGAGAAATTGGCCGGACAAAGTCGACATGAACAATTGGTAGACTGGATGGTTGAGCGTTACGACATCTCAATGGCGAACGCGGAAGCGATCATTGAGCAATTCCGCGCACAGATGAGCATTTCGGAGATTCCGGTTGGCAAAAGGATGTTGATCGAGCTTTATCGCGAAGGAAGTCACGCGCATTATTTTTTCCATTCACTCATCGGCCGCAGCGCGAACGATGCGCTCTCACGTATCGTGGCGTGGCGAGTGAAGGAACGCATCGGCGGCAATGCCTTGGTCACGATCGATGATTACGGGTTTTTGCTCACACTGCGTCGCTCTCGTGGAGTTACGCTGCATGATTGGCAAAGCTGCTTCGCACATACGAATGCTGAACAGGATTTGCGCGATGCATTACGCGGCTCCGAATTGGTGAAATGGCAATTTCGCGGCGTCGCTCAAACAGGCCTCATGGTACCGCGTAATTTGCCGGGGCGGCAACGGAAAATGAAGCAGTTGACCTGGAGCTCAGAGGTCTTGTTTCGTGTTCTCGAACAACATGAACCAAATCATCCGCTGCTTGTGGAAGCTTACCGCCAAGCCACGCATACATTTTTGGATGCCGAGCAGGCTTACGCTTTTCTCGAAGCAGTGCCAAATTTTGAATGGAGTCTTCGCCAGTTGACGGTCATATCCCCGTTCTCCTTTCCAATTTACGCGAGCGTCATTAAGGAAAGCATGATGCTGGAAGATCCAGCCGCGGCGATCGAACGCATTTATCATGAAATGTACACGAGGTTAAAATCGACGACGAGCTCCCCGGTCCTGGGCAAAACCAGCTAGAGTCCAACATGCCATTTAAAGACCGCTTTTCGGGACACGCTTCCGAATATGTGCAGTTTCGCCCGCGGTATCCCGATGAATTGTTCGAATACCTCGCGGAAGTCGCGCCAGATCGATTGTTGGCATGGGATTGCGCGACGGGAAATGGCCAGGCAGCCTTCGACCTAGGCGGTTTTTTCCAGCGCGTGGTCGCGACTGACGCGAGCGAAAATCAAATCGCGAACGCGGACCAACATGAACGTATCCACTACAGTGTCGCAACGTCGGAAAAAAGCGGGTTGGACGCTCGGAGCGCGAGCCTCGTAACGATCGCGCAAGCACTGCACTGGGTCGATGCCGATCTTTTCTTCAATGAAGTGAAGCGCGTTCTAAAACCTGGCGGGGTGCTGGCGATCTGGTGCTACAACCTGGTAAAAGTTTCACCGGCAATCGACGCTCTGTTGGAGAAGTTTTATCGCGAAACAGTTGGACCATACTGGGATCCTGAGCGGCACCTAGTCGAGACAGGTTATCGCACAATTGCTTTTCCATTCGTCGAACTTCAGCCACCGACGTTTCAAATGAGAGCGCATTGGTCGCTGGATCATCTGCTGGGTTATTTGCGAACGTGGTCGGCAACGCAGGGCTTTGTTGCGGCCCGCGGTTTTGATCCTGTGATCAGCCTGGGCAAACAACTGGCACGGTTGTGGGGAGTGCCCGCTGACAAAAAAAGCGTCAGATGGCCGCTGAGTATCCGAGTTGGAAAGTCTAAGATGTAAACGCAAAAGGGGTGGACCTTGCGATCCACCCCCTCTGTCTACGAGCAGCTTCTCCTTAGCTTCTCTGTGAAATACGCTGCTTAGCTTTTGTTCTGTGAAACTACTTCGTTCAGTTTGAAAATTGGCAAGAACATCGCGATCACGATTCCGCCGACGATCACGCCCAGGAAGACAATAAGCATCGGCTCGATCAAGGAAGTGAGCGCGTCGAGTGTGGCTTCGATTTCTTCATCCCAGAAGTCGGCCATCTTCTCCAGCATGGTGTCGATCTTGCCGGTCGCTTCGCCAGCCGAGACCATGCGGAGCATCATTGGAGGAAAGATCGCCTTCTTCGAAAGCGCTACGGAAAGATTGTCGCCTTTTTCCACGTCCTCGCTTACCGACTTGATGCTCGTCTCAATAACGTGATTGCCGGACGTGCCACCGACAATGTCGAGCACTTCCAGGATTGGCACACCGCTTCGAATAAGCTGCGCAAAGGTGCGCGAGAAGCGGGACATGCAAATTTTGTGAACGAGTGGTCCGAAGACCGGCAATTTCAATTTCCATTTATCGGTTAACTGTTTCCCGCGTTTTGAGCGGAGGAAGAACCGCGCACCGAAAATGGCTCCGGCGATTCCCAAGGCGAGGAAGTACCAATTCCCGCGCACGAAATCGCTAACATCGATGAGGAATTGAGTGGGGGCGGGCAATTTCGCGCCAAAATCCTTAAAGATTTCGCCGAACACCGGCACGACGCGAACAATAAGGAACGTTGTAATGGCGAAGGCGATGCAAATCACGATCACTGGGTAGGTCATCGCTGATTTAACTTTCTTGCGCAGGCGAGCATTGGCTTCGAGAAAGCCGGCGAGCCGATCAAGAATTTCAGCTAGCAAACCGCCAGCCTCACCCGCCTTTACCATACTCACATAGAGTCTATTGAAAACGCGAGGGTGTTTGGCGATCGATTCGTTAAATGTTTCGCCGCCTTGCACGCGAGCGGTAACATCGCTGATTACAAAACGAAGGTTGCGCTGCCTTTTTGTATCACATTGTTCATAGAGCGCGGTCAAAGCTTGGACCAGGGAAATGCCGGCCTCGACCATGGTGGAAAGCTGCCGCGTAAAAAGGACCAGATCGGTTTCCTTAACCGTCCAGATCCGCTTTTTATTTTTGTTGGCAACCGCTTTTTTCTGCAGTGACAACACCATGAGGCCGCGGCTCATGAGACTGGTTACGGCATTATCTTCGTTTAACGCATCCTGGATGCCGGTAACCATACGGCCAGAGGCGTCACGAGCTTGGTAGGAGAAGGTGATCATATTCTAGTATTTATACTCCGTATAGCAGCTACAATGCCACCCTTGCTCATCCATTAACCTCACTCCAAGCTTCCCCTATGGCAGTCGCCTCCGATCTCAACCAGCTCCGGCCTGATCTCTTTACCTGGCAGGTCTACGACACGAAGGCAAAGGCCGACCTGTTTTCGACCGCTCTTGCGACCAAGACGGGTTTTTTCGTGATCGACCCGATTCAGTTGGATAAGGCTTCGCTGACGCAATTGACTTCTGTCGCCCCCATCAGGGGTATAATCCTTACGAACGCCAACCATCTCCGCGCCGTCGAGACCTATGTGAATGATTATTCCGTCCCGGTGTACGCCCACCGACGGGCCGTTTCTAATGTCACTTTAGGTCCCGTGAATGAAATCACCGAAGGCACTCGAATTAGCGATGGATTGAAGTCGATCACCATCGAGGGCGCAGGCCCCGGCGAGATCGCTCTGTATCACGCGGCTGACGGCGGAACGCTCGTCGTAGGGGACACCCTCATCAATTTCGATCCGTACGGCTTTACCTTCCTGCCTGACAAGTATTGCGAAAACCCCAGGCAAATGCGCGAATCGCTCCGCAAACTTCTTGATTACAACGCGGAGCGAATCCTTTTCGCGCATGGCATGCCGATTTTATCAAGAGCTCGTGGCCGCCTGCGGCAATTGTTAGATGTCGATCTTTGAGTCGCCCGCCCTAAAGTGAATCAACCAGATCAACATGTTGCATCACAAAGCGAGCCGGGAGGTGCAGTCAGCCGCTTTCTCCGGCTCATTCGCTTTTCGCATACGATCTTTGCACTCCCGTTCGCGCTCGGCTCTCTCATCGTAGCGGCAAACGGCAGACCATCGCGCCGCCTTTTGCTTCTGGTCCTTATCTGCATGGTTTTGGCGCGCACGGCCGCCATGCTTTTCAACCGATTGGTTGACTGGTCGCTTGATCAGCGGAATCCACGCACCGCTTCGCGGCATTTGCTGATCTCAAAACCCGCCGCCATAACTTTGCTCATGGTAACCTCCGCCGGTTTTGTCGTTGCCGCGGGAGCGATTAATCGGCTCACTTTCGCACTTTCGCCCGTCGCGCTCGCCGCGATCTTTTTTTATTCGGTAACTAAGCGCTTCACGGCGGCTACGCACTTTTTCCTTGGGTTTGCGCTGGCTCTGGCCCCGGTCGGCGCGTGGATCGCGCAGACCGGGCATGTCGATTTTGCACCAGTCATTCTCGGCGCAGGGGTCATCTGCTGGGTGGCAGGATTTGATCTCATTTATGCCACCCAAGACTACGAATTCGATCGAAAGGAAGGAATCCATTCGCTAGTAGTAAGACTTGGAATTTCCCGCGCGCTTCATCTCGCCCAGTCTCTCCATGTCGCCGTGCTTGTGGCATTAATCACTTTTGGCGTGACCGCAAAACTCGGTGCCATCTACTACTCCGCCATGATACTCGTGGCGGCCGCGCTGGTTTACGAACATCGAAGCGCGCGCCGATTGGATGTTGCGGGAGTCAATCGCGCATTTTTCCAGAGCAACGCGTTTGTTAGCGCGGTTTTCCTGATCGCGGTTTGTGTCGATCGATTGATCTAGCCGCACATTTCGTTCAATTGCGCGACGCGCCTTTCGTGGCGTCCGCCTTCGAACGGCGTGTCGAGCCACACGCGAACGACCTTGAGAGCGATTTCTTCCGGAATCACCCGCTGGCCGAGAGAAAGAACGTTGGCGTCATTATGTTGACGTGAGAAGCGGGCCACTTCCTCGTTCCAACATAAAGCGCAACGAACGCCGCGAACCTTGTTCGCCACCATCGCTTCGCCATTGCCCGATCCGCCGAAAACGATGCCGCGATCGCATTCGCCACGCGCGACTGCTTCCGCCGCAGGACGAATGAAAACCGGATAGTCCACGCTTTCTTCGTTGAAGGTCCCGAAGTCCTTCACTTCGTGTCCGAGCTCGGTCAGTAAAGCCTTCACTTTTTCTTTGTAGCGAAAACCGGCATGATCGGTGCCGAGTGAAATTTTCATCAACGAAATCTGTTAAACGATGCCCCGCGATTGTCGAGGAGAAGATGTCGCCAAACCGATGAAAGTGGGCGCTCTCTCAAGAAAAACAACCGGATAGAGAGTAACGCGAAAGGGAAGTGAGCCGGGCGACACAGCCGATCGGTTTGAATCGACTGCCCCGAGGGCGCGAAGCGGGTCGATGCTCAGTTAACCCAAGAAATTCTCGGGGTTAATCGCCGTGTAATTTGGCGAGCTCGGCCCAAAGTTCGCGCTCACGCTCCGTTATTTTTTTTGGAATGTTGATTTGCACGACCACATAAAGG
>JBEEGY010000307.1:0-6272 GCA_041167145.1 Verrucomicrobiota bacterium | reverse complement strand
TCGCCGAATACCGGCGGCGATCGCTTCTTCCCGAACGATGCGAAAAGACTCTATTTCGCCGGTTGCTCGGACGTGTGTGCCGCCGCACAGCTCCATCGAATATCCGTTCAACGCTTTCGCATCGCCGCCGATTTGCACGACCCGCACCTTGTCGCCGTATTTGTCGCCGAAAAACTGAATGATATCCGCTCGCTTTTTCGCGTCGGCGTAGGGAATTTCCACCCACGAAACGGCGACGTTCTCGGCTATCTTCTGATTCACGGCTTTTTCGACCTCACTCTTTTGTTTCGCGGTCAGAGCCCCGCTACTGAAATCGAAAGTAAGCTTGTCCGGTCCCACATAGCTTCCCTTCTGGGCCGCATCGCGGCTGACGAGTTCGTGCAACGCCCAGTGCAGCAGATGCGTCACCGTGTGGTGCCGCTCGATCGCCCGGCGACGCTTGGCATCGACTCTTACCGTGACATGTTCACCCACTTCGGGTGGACGGACGCCCTGGAGCAGATGAATCCAGGCCGCGCCGGATTTTTGCGTGTTAAGAATCTGCCAACGCTCATCATCCCGAGCCAGTTCTCCAGTATCACCCACCTGCCCGCCCATTTCGGCGTAGCAGACTGAGTTGTTCAGGATCACGCCCGTTTTTCCGCCGAGATCAACAATTCCTTCCACGTCCGCACCTGTATGGTCGTGATCGTATCCCAGAAAATTCGTCGGCCTCGTCGTAACACTTTGGTCCGAGATCTCGATCGTGCTTTTCTTTTGGGAGGCGCGCGCGCGCGACCGCTGCTGCTCCATTAGCTGTTCGAAGCCTTCCTTGTCGACTGTCAGGCCACGCTCGCGTGCCATCAGTTCGGTCAGATCAAGCGGGAATCCCTGTTCATCGTAGAGTCGAAAAGCAAAGGCGCCCGAGATGGGGGTCATTGTTTGCGCCACTTCGCGCTCGAATAATTCGATGCCGCGATCGAGCGTTCGATTGAACGCTTCTTCCTCCCGCTTGATCGTTTCCTGAACTTGCGACTCCTTCGCCCGCAGCTCCGGGAAAACGTCGCCCAGCGTGCGCACAACAACGTCCACCAAGCGGAAGAAAAACGGTTCGTGGAATCCGAGTGTTCGACCGTATCGGACAGCACGACGAAGAATACGCCGCAAGACGTAGCCGCGGCCCTCGTTCGATGGCTGGATCCCGTCGGCGATGGCAAAGCTGAGCGTGCGGATGTGATCGGCGATAACGCGAAATGCGATATCGACCGCGGTCTGGGTAGCGCGACCGTCCCGGTTGCTGGTCGCGGTGTCCCTCCGCGACGAACTTTCCGCAGCCATCGGTAATTGCGGTGCCACAGGAGCTGAAGTGCTCGAAGGTGAGACACCTTCGCCAGCAGCCGGGACGGCCGCGCTACCCGGAGACGGCGGCAGCGTGCTTCCATATTTTTTTCCACTCAGTTTTTCCAACTCGTCGAAAACGGGACGGAAAATGTCGGTTTCGTAGTTCGAAACCGTTCCGGAAAAATCCGTAAAATTCCTTGTGCCCTGAATCATCGCGGTAACGCGTTCAAAGCCCATCCCGGTGTCGACGTGACGTTGCGGCAGCCGCGAGAAGGATCCGTCCGGATTCGCGTTGAACTGGATGAAAACGAGGTTCCAAATCTCGATACAGCGCGGATCGCCGGCGTTGACTAACGAGCCCTTCGTGTCCCCGGCGGGTGTGAGATCGACGTGCAATTCGCTGCATGGACCGCACGGGCCCGTGTCGCCCATCATCCAAAAATTGTCGGCTTTCCCGCCATTGACGATATGGATCGTGGGATCAAGATCGGCCTCCTGGAAAAGTCTGACCCAATGATCGTGCGCTTCCTGATCGAACTCACTCGGTTCGTTCGGCCCCGGGTTGTAAACGGTCGCGTAAAGACGTTGCGGCGGAAGTTTCCAGCGATTGACCACCAGTTCCCACGCCCACTCGATCGCTTCCTTTTTGAAGTAATCGCCGAAGCTCCAGTTGCCGAGCATCTCGAAAAAAGTGTGGTGATAGGTGTCGAGTCCGACATCCTCGAGGTCGTTGTGTTTGCCGCCGGCGCGGATGCATTTCTGCGTGTCGGCCACGCGCGGCGGATTCCACGGCGGTTTTTGTTGCCCGAGAAAGATCGGGACGAACTGGTTCATGCCTGCGTTGGTGAAAAGCAGATTGGGCGAATCGGGCAGGAGCGAGGACGACGGCACGATGGTGTGCTGTTTCTCGCGAAAGAAATCTAGGAACGATCCGCGAATCTCGGCCGAGGTCATGATGGGGAAAATGACGAATGACGAATGACGAAGCCCGAAACCGACAACCAGCGCGCAGGCTCGGTCAATTCGTCATTCGCGTTTCGGACTTGTTTCGTCATTCGACATTCGTGCTTCGTCATTTCAATCACGGATTTGACGGTAACGCAGCGGAACGTAACCCGCCGCAACCATCTCCTTTACATTCCTCTCCGAAGCGAGCGTTTTGCTGAATGGGGCGGATTCGTAAAAAAGAGCGCGTCCGTTGTCTCGATCGAGCCATTTTACGAAGAGAACGACGTGACCATTCGGTTGGTTCATAATGTCGCCCGGCCGAAGCGCAGCTATGTCGGGAAGCTTTTGGCAGATCGACGCGAGCGTCGCGGTTGAATATCTGGTATCCACTTTCCAGCACCGGCAAATAAAACCGGAACAATCAACGCCGACGGCCGCCTGACTCACCCCTGCTTTCCCGCGACGGCGTTTTTCCAAAGTGTAAACGTCGCCGGCGGCTTTTCCTTCGCGAATGCCGGCGTCGAATGTCGCTGGTGTATCAACGCCACCCCATTTGTAGGCGATGCCGATGTTCTCGGCATTTACCCGCCAGCAATCTTGCGAAGGCGAACCGCGGCCACTGTCCCGGTCCGGTGTATTCACTTCAATGCCATTCGCATCTCTGCCGTGAAATTGATTTTTGACGCTGGATTCCCACCGATGATGAATAAAAGATTCTGCGATCCTCAATGATTCCGTGCGAGTGATGGATTGGGCGAGCGCGCTTTGGCCATGGCCAAGAGCGATGGCAAGAATGCCGAGAATAAAACTACGAAGCTGTACCGGGGTCATGATGTCGATCCTGCGCTGGTCGCGACCAACGTTCCTGAGAGCGCGCAGAATTCCAAATGGAAATTGTGCGAACGAAAAACCGAGGCGAATGAATCCGCTATGGTGCGCGCCGTACAATCAGGGCGCTCAGAACTGATAGGTGTAACTCAGAATGATCTGGTAATCGGCGATGGTCGCCAGCCCCTTCGCTGAACCACCGGGTGGGAAATTGTAGGCCGCGAAAGGTTCTGCCCGACTGGCGTGGCGATGCACGGTAAATGGCACGGCGACGGAAAAATAATTGCGACCATAGGAAACCGAGATGGATGGGTCGATCGATAACCCGTTACCGGGCAGGCGCCACCCATCATTGCCTCCGAATAAATCGGAAGCCGGAGTTCCCTCCCATCGAAGACCGAGGCTGGCAGAAAGGCCTTTGGAAGGCCACACGACCTGCGACACGCCGGCGCGCAACAGAAATTGGTCCGGCACGGAATCATAGGCGATTCGGGGAAGACCGATCTGCAGAAAAATATCGCCGTCCACGGACTGCGTGTCATTGGTTTCCCGCGGATTAGCGAGGTAAGTGCCGTCGAAATAGGCCGTCGTATTCTTGAGCACACTCGTGAAGGGAATCGTTTCAAAAAACAAGGAGCTAAAAGCGCGGGCGCTAAAAAGGACTCCCCAACCGCCGTCTCCTGGTTGAATTGCCGGGTCAACCGGTCGTAATACCGTTCCGGTCGGCCGGTAAGAATAATCGGTGGCATCGTCCACACCGATGGGAATCTTGATTCCGAGTCCTATGGAGATGTTTCTATTAGGATATGTTTTGGGGTCAAATAACCAATAGTTCGCCCCCAATCTTGGATCTCCCATGCCTCCAGCGCTCATGGTATGGAGGTTTGCCGGGTCGTGCGGTCCGCGGCCGTGTTCTACTGAGGTTGACCTTGTTCCGTACTGAAAAGGGATGTCCAGAGCAAGATTCAGCCTGTCAGTGACGGCGTAAGTAACATTAAGATCAAATCCATAAACATGTGTGTTCGCGTAGACGATCGGAATATCCTGGGGTTCATCCCCTAACACGTCTTGACGCGAATTATAGTAACGAAACGCGACCGACGCAGACCAGTCCCCCGCTGTGGGAAGGGTTGTGCCGTCGGCATTAACACCCAAACTGGGCGTCACTATATGCGCGCAGACTCACCCTTGGGATAAGAGTTTGGGTGCAGCGAATGGCAGGACGACAAAAGCAACCAAACTGCCTGACCAAAATCGAATTCCTCGGGTCACGGCCGTATTCAGGCCGCCAATTTACGTGAGGTCAATAACAATTTGGTTCTGACAGAGCCGGCGCGGCTACTTGCCCGCAACGATGGGAGTTTGCGCAAGCGCCTTAAAACGCTCGAAGTCCGGCCTAAGTTTGTCGAGAAATTCGATGAAGCGCGACTCCTTGCGAAGATTTTCCAAGGTCGGATCGCGTTCGAACCAGGGAAGATTCGGAAAGCCATTCTCCGCCGAGTAGATGAGCCACTTCATCGCAGAATCGACATCTCCCAGAATTGCATAAGCCGAGGCAAAGACGGCGCTCGTATGGTGGAAATGCCCGAAGCCTTCGCCGATTTCGATAGCCTCCCGAATTTTTTCTTCGGCTTTCACTTTGTTCCCGTCCGCGGCATGGAACAAGGCCTGCATTGCCGTCATAAACCCACCCTCGTCTTTGAACTTCGGCTTCACCTCTTCGATTCGGGCCCTGGCTTCGTCGGTGCGGCCAAGGAAAAAAAGGTTCATGGCAATCCACCCCTCCATCAGCGACCGCACCATCGCATCCTCGCTTGTCGTCATGAGGGCGTAGGCCTCGTCGTAATTGCCTTGCATCATGGCGAGAACCCCAAATTGAAAACGCAGCGTCGGATTACCAGGATTGATCTCGTCAGCTTTCTTTAACGCTGGCAGTCCCTCTTCAAGCAGACCGACATGAACATAGATCGCCCAGAGAAAGAAGTTCGCGTCGGCTGAATTCGGGGCCACGGCCAGGGCACGGCGTGTTTCCGTGAGCGCCTGTTCGTGTTGAAAGCCAGTGGTCGGTCGCCAAAGGATCCGAGCCTTGGCCATCAATGCCGCCGGCAGATTGGGATCGAGCTGCAATGCTTTGGCGAGCGCCCTCTCGGCTTTTTCCTCCCATTGGCGCGCGCCACCTTCCAGGAAATAAGCTTTGCCGCTGCAGGCGATCGACAATTCGGCCCACGCTTCCGGAAAGGTTTCATCGAGGGCGACCGATTTCTCCAGGCTGTCGATGCTGGCATCCATCGCTTCTTTCCCGGCGCCGAAATAACCTTTGCCGCGGAGGTAATAATCGTACGCTTCCGGATTGACCACCCGCCGTTTCGCCAACCGCGCTTCTTCCACCGGCGTGAGTTTTACTTCAATCGCATTGGCGATGGCTATGGCTACTTCGTTTTGCAAACTCACGATGTTGGCCAGGCTGCGCGTGTAACTTTCGGCCCAGAGATTTCGGTCGGTCGCCGCTTCTATTAATTGAACAGAAATGCGGGCCTGATCACCCGAGACGACGACGGAGCCTTCCACCAGCACGGCCACGTCCAATTCGCGCGCAATTTCCGGAGCGGATTTTGGTGAGCGCTTATACTTCATCATGGTGGAGCGCGAGATCACCTTCTTAAGCGCACTTATTTGCGACAGCTTGGTGATCAATTCATCCGTCATCCCATCCGCGAAATAATCTTTGCTCGCGTCACCGGAAAAATTATCAAGCGGCTTGACGGCAAGCGTTCCAACGCGCGCGTCGTCAGCTCGCTGTTGCTTCGTCGAAGCGACCTTCGCTGGCGTTGCTGAATTTCCCGCTTCCGGTGTGCAGAGATTAACGAGGCTCACGCGCACGCCGTGTTTGACTTCGCATTCGCCAAGATCAGTTAGTTGCGATCGCCACTTGCTGTGTTGTTCGAGGTCCTCGGCGACGCGCTTGGAAAGCAGAATGTGTCCGGCATCGCCACAATCCATCACGCGCTGCGCTATGTTGATTCCACCGCCGGCGAGATTCGATCGATCGTTTACATCGGAGATTTTGTTTACCGGCCCGCTATGAATCCCGATGCGCAAACCAAAGTCCGCGCCATCCTTTAGCGCCCTGGCAATCTCGACCGCGCACCGCACGGGTGCTTCCGGACTGCTGAAGA
>JBEEGY010000306.1:0-4756 GCA_041167145.1 Verrucomicrobiota bacterium | reverse complement strand
CCGCGGTTACGCTGCGGCATCGGCCGACCGGAATCAGCGTGACCGTGCAGGATTCGCGATCGCAGGCGCAAAATCGAAAACTGGCGCGCGAACGATTGCTTAAGGCAATAGAAGAACGCGAAAAGCGACAACGCGCCGCAGCCGTTTCGGCGCGTGAAAAGGAACGGCGGCGCAAATCACATCGCCCGCGCGCGCTCAAGAAAAGGATTCTCGAGTCCAAGCGTAAACGCGGTGAGCTGAAAAAGCGTCGCGCGCGCGTGTACGATTAGGTCGCCAGAAAAAGAAGCAAGCTTTAATACATCTGCGGAAGTGACTTGCGACGAATCAGTTTTAGGAAAACATTCCATCTCAATGAAAAAACTTACCATTCTCACTTCCATTCTATCTCTTCTGGTTCCGATGTTCCTGAACGCCTGTGCTCACGAGAGACAAACAACCACGACCACGACGAGCACCCGTGAAGAAGCGGTCACCACACCAACGACCACGCATACGACGACGACAAAGGCTCGCGCAGACGGTTACTAGTTCGCGATCAGAATCGGTTTAAGAAAGGGGCGCGCTATTTGGCGCGTCCTTTTTCTTCTGGAGCGGGCGCCGGCGCCGGCGTTTCCTCTGCCGACTCGGCGTCGGCCGTCTCCTGACTCACGACCGGCGCGATGGCCTGCAATTTTTCCGCGCCGCGGAGGTCCATCAGTTTCACACCCATGGTATTGCGGCCGACGACGCGAATCTCTTTTACGCGGGTTCTAACCATCTGACCCTTGGTCGTGATGAGCATGAGCTCATCTTTGTCCGTAACGGTGAGGGCTCCGACAACCTTACCGGTTTTCTCACCGGTCTTCATGGTGATGATACCTTTGCCACCGCGGCCTTGTTTACGGTAGTCATCGAACGGTGTGCGTTTGCCGATGCCGTTCTCGCCGGCCACCAGCAGCATCGCGTTAGGATCGACAATCGCTATAGCGATGACGTGGTCTTTCTTCTCAGGCCGAATCCCCCAGACACCGACCGTGTTGCGGCCCTGGTCGCGTAACTTTTCCTCGTGAAAGCGCAGACTCATTCCTTCCTTAGTAATGAGCACGATCTCGTTGTTGCCGTTGGTCAGCTTCGCATCGATCAAGCAATCGCCCTTTTCAATCTGGATGGCGATAATGCCGCCCTTTCGCACATTGCGGTAATCGGAAAGATTCGATTTTTTGACGATGCCCGACTGGGTCGCGAAGACAATGTGAAGATTTTCGTCCCAGGTTTGGTCGACAGCGGCCGGACCTGTGCCCGATTTCTTTGATTGCACGCGAATGGTTGCGGCAATTTTTTCGTCGGGGCGCAATTCAAGAAGGTTAGCAATCGATCGACCTTTGGCCGCGCGTCCCATCTCGGGAATTTCGTAAACTTTTTCGACGTAGGCGCGGCCCGATGCCGTGAAAAACATGAGATAATCGTGCGTCGTCGCGGTGAAAAGATGCTGGATGAAATCGCCTTCCTCTTCCTCGGTCGCGCCTTCCCGCGTGGACATGCCGATGACGCCCTTGCCGCCGCGCCGTTGCGCGCGAAATGCGCTCACGGCAGTGCGCTTGATAAAACCGGCGTGCGTGATGCTGATGATACAGCCTTCGTTGGCGATGAGATCCTCCATGTTGATCTCACCCTCGTCGGCGATGAATTGAGTCAGGCGCGGCGAGCCGTGCTTGTCGCGGATCTCGCGCAGTTCCTTTTTGATGATCGTGAAAACGCGCGCTTCCTTCGCGAGAATGTCGCGCAGGTCTTTAATAGCATTGATGAGCTCTTTGTACTCCTTGTCGATCTTGTCGCGTTCGAGGCCGGTGAGTTGATAAAGACGAAGGTCGAGAATCTGATTGGCCTGGTGTTCGCTAAATGCATACCGGCCTTCGACCAGACGCGCTTCATTGCGAATAAGAATGCCGATCTGCTCGACCTGCTTCCGGGTGAACTCGAAGGCAAGCAATTTTACACGCGCTTCATCGCGGTTGGCCGACCCGCGAATGATGCGAATGAATTCATCGAGGTTGGCCAGAGCGATGAGATACCCTTCCAGGGTTTCGGCGCGTTCCTCGGCCTTGCGCAATTCGAAGCGCGTCCGGCGCAAGATCACTTCGCGTCGATGATCTATGTAGGCCTGATTTGCCTCTTTGAGCGGCAGCAGCTTGGGCCGGCCATGGTCAATCGCCAGCATATTGACCGCGAACGAGCTTTCCATCGCGGTGTGCTTGTAAAGATTGTTGATGACGATCTTCGGATTGGCGTCGCGCTTCAGTTCTATGACGACGCGCGTGTTTTCGTCCGACTCATCACGAACAGCCGTGATCTCGCCGAGAATCTTCTCGTTCACCAAATCGGCGATGCGCTCGACGAGCGTGGCGCGATTCACGTTGTACGGGATCTCGGTGATGACGATCTGCTCTTTGCCGCCCTTGATCTCTTCGATGCCGGCTTTGCCGCGCACTTTCATGCTGCCGCGGCCGGTCTGGAGATATTGTTTCACGCCAGCGACACCGCAGATGGCGCAACCGGTCGGGAAGTCCGGGCCTTTCACGAACTTCATCAGCTCTTCCGGAGTGATTTCAGGGTTGTCGATCTGCGCGCAAATGCCATCGATCACTTCCACAAGGTTGTGTGGCGGCATGTTGGTCGCCATGCCGACGGCGATGCCGGTGCCGCCATTGACGAGGAGGTTGGGAAAAGCGGATGGGAAGACAGTCGGCTCGGTGCGCGTTTCATCGTAGTTCGGCACGAAATCGACCGTGTCCTTCTCCATGTCGGTCATGAGCGCGGCGCCGAGATGCGTCATGCGCGCCTCGGTGTAACGCATGGCCGCGGGCGGATCGCCTTCGACCGAACCGAAGTTGCCCTGACCGTCGACGAGCCTCTCGCGCATCGCCCATGGCTGCGCCATGTGCACAAGGGTCGGATAAATCACGGCTTCACCGTGCGGGTGGTAGTTACCGCTCGTGTCGCCGCAAATCTTGGCGCATTTACGGTGCTGCCGATTTGGGAACAACGACAAGTCGTGCATCGCGTAGAGAATTCTCCGTTGCGAAGGCTTGAGCCCGTCACGCGCGTCGGGCAACGCGCGCGAGATAATGACCGACATCGAGTAGTCGAGGAACGATCTCGACACCTCCTCGGCTACATTAATGTCCTCTACTTTTTCGTTCTCGTTATACACAGACTTTTTCTAGACAGGATTTTACAGGATTAACAAGATTCTGAAGATCGGCCTGCGTAAGCGCGTGATCTTGTTCCATCCGAAATCCAGTAAATCCTGTCTAAACATCCAGATTCCGCACGTTCAGCGCGTTGTCTTCAATGTACTGGCGTCGCGGCTCGACAAGGTCGCCCATTAATCTCGTGAACATGTCATCTGCGTCGACCGCGTTATTGTCGTCTAAGTGGACTTTGAGTAGCTTGCGCTTTTCGGGATTCATCGTCGTCTCGAACAACTCTTTCGCATTCATTTCGCCGAGACCTTTGAAGCGCTTGATCTGCACGCCGCGACGCCCGATCTCCAAAATCTTGTGCAAGATTTCGGGGATGGAGAAGAGAGGATGTGAAACTGCCTTGTCACCTTCGCCTTCGATTAACTCAAAGATTGGCTGATCGCTTGCAGCGTAATGATTCATCTTCAGACCTTTGCGTGCGAGTTCCGCGATGAGTTTTTGGATCGAGGCGGACTCGTGCAGCTCCACTAGTTTGGCACGGCGACGGCTCGCGCCATTTGTCTTTGTCGGAGCACCTCCGAGTGGCAACAGTTCCTGCTGTGTCTCAACTTCAAAGAGATTCAAGTCGGGATTGTCCTGATGAAATTTCCTGACTTCTTTCTCGTCGTGGAAGTAATGAACTATTTCTTCGTTGCCATCGCGCACCTTGACGAGATAGGCGGGCAGCTTTCCGGATTTGGAATTGCGTTTGGCGAGATACGCCTCGAAGTCGCCACCATGGCGGCGGACCGATTCGCTTAACTTGGCGAGTTTCTCAAGCGACTCGAGAATGTCCTTTAACTGCGCGGCGGTGACTTCTTTGTCGTCGGCCAGGTTCTTCAATCGCACATCCTCGGCGCCGAGCGTGATGAGAATTTTGTTCAGCTGGACGTCATCATCGACGTACTCTTCGCGCTTTTTGCGCTTGATTTGGTAAAGCGGTGGTTGCGCGATGTAAATCTTCCCGGCGCGCACCAGCTCGGTCATTTGCCGAAAGAAAAACGTGAGCAGCAGCGTGCGAATATGCGAACCGTCCACATCGGCATCGGTCATGATGATGATGCGCCCGTAGCGAAGTTTAGTGATGTCGAACCGCCCTTCCTCCTTGCCGTTGCCATCCTCCTTCGGTTTGCCGATGCCCGCGCCAATCGCCGTGATCATCGACTGGATTTCGGTGTTCTTGAGAAATTGATCTTCACGCGCTTTCTCGACATTGATGAGTTTGCCGCGAATCGGCAGGATCGCTTGATAACGCCGGTCGCGTCCTTGTTTGGCCGAACCACCGGCCGAATCGCCCTCGACAATATAAAGCTCGGTCAACTCCGGATCGCGCTCTGAACAGTCTGCCAATTTGCCGGGCAAACCGCCACCGGTGAGTGCGCCTTTGCGAATAGTTTCCCGCGCCTTGCGTGCGGCTTCACGTGCACGAGCGGCCGTCAAAACTTTCTCGAAAATGCGTTTCGCGACGGGCGGCGTTTGATCGAAGAATGTCATTAACCCCTCGTAAACGACCGAGTTGACCACACCATCGATCT
>JBEEGY010000305.1:0-2730 GCA_041167145.1 Verrucomicrobiota bacterium | reverse complement strand
GTCGTCTGTCATTTTCCGGAGGCAGACCACGAAAAACGATGGTCTGCCCCACCAAGAATCACATACAGACCAATTGCGGCGAAGCCGCGCCATGCTACAGCAACATCTCGCAGCCAAACGCGCGAACATGGATGTAGCATGGCCCTGGATCGGAGAGTTTCGCAAAAGCCGAAAATCCTCATCGTCGAAGATGAAACCATCACAGCCCATCATCTTCAGCGAATTCTAACCAGGTTAGGCTATGAAGTGGTGGGAGTCGCCGCCAGTGGCTCCATCGCTCTGGAACAGATTGCAGAATCAAAACCAGATCTGCTGCTTGCCGACGTCGGACTCGAGGGAGATATCGATGGGATCGCAGTAGCCTCCATGGCGCGGGAAAAGTGGGAAACGCCAACCGTCTTTCTTACCGCCTACAGCGACCCGGAAACCATGCGCCGCGCTCGCGTCACGGAGCCGTACGGCTATCTAGTCAAGCCGTTTGCCGAGCAGGAGCTGCATGCAACCATCGAAATCGCCCTGCAGCAGTGCGGTCTGGAGGCCGCCCGCAAGCAGCGCGTGCAATCCACCAATCATTTGCTGGTGCGAACGCAGGAAGAATTGAACACTGTGACCGCCCGCCTTTTTACAGCGCAGGAACAAGAGCGCGAACGGATCGCAAGGGACCTGCACGACGATCTCGGGCACCGGCTGGCACTGCTGCAACTGGACGTCGAGAAAATTCGGGGAAGGCTTCCACAGCCCATCCGCGACGAGCACAAATTGGAATTCGAGGAGGCTTTAGCGCGGATCGGCAGTCTTGCGGACAGCCTCCGTGACGTTTCCCATCTTCTTCATCCGTCCATCCTCGACGATCTTGGATTGGAGGTTGCCCTACGCCGGCTATGCGAAGAATTTCAGGCACGCTACTCCGTTGCGGCGCGATTCTCGGCCCGCAGCGTTCCCGCGCAGATCCTGGCTTCCACTTCCGTCGCTCTATACCGAATCGTCCAGGAAGCGCTGCAGAACGTCGCCAAACATGCCGGTCCGGCTTCCGTTAACGTCGCTTTGATAGGCGGAACCGACAGTATAAAATTGAGCATCCGCGACACCGGAGCCGGATTCGATCAGGCCAGCGAGAAGAGCCGCGCCGGGCTCGGATTGATCAGCATGGCGCAAAGAGCCCGGCTGGCAGATGGAACTTTCGAGATACAATCCAAACCGAATACGGGGACACAAATTCACGTGAGCGTCCCCTTAGATCCGTCGAAGCACATGTCAAAAACAAGGAATTGATTTATGTCGTTACCGGATGAACGTCGCGACAGCGAGACCGTGCATGTCGACCACGGCAATGAAGCCGATATCAGTCCGCCGCGAGGCCACGCCTTTCCCATTGTGGGAGTGGGCGCGTCCGCCGGCGGCTTAGACGCCTTTACCCAATTGCTACAGGCTTTGCCGAACGAGACCGGGATGGCTTTCGTGTTGGTGCAGCACCTCGATCCTCACCACGACAGTCAACTAACTGAAATTTTGTCGGCCGCCACCGGCATGCCGGTTCGCACCGTATTGGACGGCATGCCCGTGCAGTCCGACGAGGTTTTCGTGATACCGCCCAATGTCACCATGATTCTCGAAGATGGCGTTTTGCGGCTGGACGATCGCAAGCCCGGCCTGCATCTGCCTGTCGATGCCTTCTTCGAATCTCTGGCCCATGTGCAAGGTGGGCGCGCGATCGCAATTGTGCTTTCCGGAAACGCCTCCGACGGTAGCCAGGGAGTAAAGGCGGTCAAGGCGGAATGCGGGATCACGTTCGCTCAGGACGAAGCTTCGGCCCAGCATATCGGCATGCCCCGCAGCGCGATCGCAACCGGCGCCGTGGATTACGTGATGCCGCCCGTCGAGATCGCTCGCGAATTGGTTCATCTCAGTCGACATCCGTTTGTCGTCGCCGCTCTGCGCCACGATGCGTCAGAAGAAATTCTGCCGGATGGAAATGGGGAACTCAGGAACATTTTTCGCGCGCTGCGTCAAAGCACCAAAGTCGACTTCAGCCACTATAAGCGGAATACCATTCGCCGTCGAATAGGCCGGCGCATGATCGTCACCCGCGTTCGCACCATGGCCGAATATGCGCAGTTGCTACAGGATCGTCCGGATGAGGTGCGCGAACTTTATCGCGATTTGCTGATAAGCGTGACGAACTTCTTTAGAGACCCTGGCGTTTTCGACGCGCTTAGACGCCTGCTTGGGGACTTAATCGACAGCCGGGATGCCGGCGAGGCTTTTCGTGTTTGGGTTCCGGGTTGCGCCAGCGGTGAGGAAGTTTATTCTCTGGCGATCTGCCTGAAAGAACTGCTCGAGGAAAAGGGCCTGACCACGCCGATCCAGATTTTTGGCACCGATATTAGCGAGACGGCGCTGGATCGTGCTCGATCGGGAATGTATCCGCACCTCATTGAACAGGATGTTTCCGCTGAGCGCTTGCGCCGATTTTTTATTCACGTCGATCGCGGATATCAGGTCAGTAAAGCCATACGCGAAAGCTGTGTCTTTGCGCGCCAGGACTTACTGGAAGACCCGCCTTTTGGACACACCGATCTCATCAGTTGCCGGAATCTTCTCATTTACCTGGACGCGGCGCTCCAGCGCAAAGTCTTGCCGGTGTTCCACTACAGTTTGAATCCCACCGGTTTACTGCTGTTGGGAAGTGCCGAATCCATCGCATCTGCCAGCGATCTTTTCTCCGTCATC
>JBEEGY010000304.1:0-4774 GCA_041167145.1 Verrucomicrobiota bacterium | reverse complement strand
AGCGTTGGCGACCTGTGTGAGGTCCCTCTCCCGCAAAGGCGGGATCGGGATGACCCGCGTCATTTTTGGTCTTCGTAAACAATCTCGCCGCCGATCACCGTCATGACGCAGCGCGTCTTCAGAATTTCCGGCTCGGGAATGTTCATGATGTCGGCACCTAGAACCGTGAAATCGGCAAGTTTGCCGACTTCGATTGAGCCTTTGTCTTTTTCTTCGAAAGCCGCGTAAGCGGGCCAGAGCGTAAACATTTTCAGCGCTTGCTCGCGCGAGACCGCTTGCTCGGGATGCCAGCCTTCGCCCGACTCGCCTTTGATGCTCTTGCGCGCGACTGCGGCATAGAACTCGATCATCGGTTCGCCACGCTCGATCGGCGCATCGGACCCGCCGCAAATGATTACGCCGGATTTCAGGAAACTTTGCCACGCATAGGCGCCGGCGAGGCGATCCATTCCGAGTCGCGCCGGCGCGAAAAATAAATCGCTGATCGCGTGCGACGGTTGCATGGACGGAATAACGCCGAGCTTGGCGAACCGCGGAATGTCGGCAAGATCGACAATCTGCGCGTGTTCAACCCGCCAGCGCGGCTCGCGCACTTTGCGCCGTTCGGGCGGCACAGTTTTGAACGCTTTCTCGTAAAGATTGAGAATTGTGCGGTTGGCACGATCGCCGATGGCATGGGTCTCGACTTGAATCCCACGACGCAAGGCTTTCTCGAATATCGGCTGCAACTCGTCAGGCTTCTCGGTGAGGTAACCCGAGGTTTCAGGCGCATCGTGATAGGGTTTCAGCAGCGCCGCACCGCGCGAACCGAGCGCACCGTCAAAGACGACCTTGAGCGTCCGTTGAGTGAAATGGTGATCGTACTCATCGATTGTCGGTCCTCCCGCGACGAAGTGGAGCTCATCCTCACTGCGAATGTAAACCGCATTGATAAACCGCAACTTCACTTTGCCTTCATCGAAGCATTTCCGGATGACAGTTATGTCTTCAGCAGTACTGCCGGCGTTTTGGATCTCGCACCAACCAAGCTTGATTTCGCGCCCGAGGCCGAGCAGAAGCGCTTGTTCGCGCTCCGCTGCGGTTGGTTTCGGGATATTTTTTGCAACGAGGTCCTGCGCGTTATCGAGCAGCATCCCGTTCGGCTCGCCATTGGTCCTTAAGATTTTTCCGCCGAAAAGGTCCCGCCTATTCTTGCCGAGCTTGGCGATTTTGAGCGCCGCGCTGTTCACGACTGAGGCGTGACCATCGGCACGAATAAGAAAAACCGGATTGTCCGGCGCGATCTTATCGAGATCCTGTCGCGTGGGAAATTGCGCCGGTTTCCAAAAGGTTTCGATCCAGCCGCGGCCCGTGATCCATTTGCCGTGCTCGGTCTTGGCGACGCGCTCCTTCACTTTGGTGAGAAAATCTTCCAGCGTATTTGTGCCTTCGAGATTCAAATTCACCTCGCGTTCGCCAATCCCGAAGATGTGGCAATGCGAATCGGTCAGGCCGGGGACAACCGTTTTGCCGACAAGATCGACAACGCGCGTTTTGTCGTTCGTGAGCTTTTTCGTGTCGACGTTTGAGCCGACAAAAACGATCCGATTTTTTTTAATCGCGATCGCTTCGGCGTGCGGTTGGTGCTCGTCGACGGTGTAGACATTTCCGTTGAGGAAAATAAGATCGACATCTTCCGCCTGTGACATTCTGGCGAGAAAACAAGCAATAAGGAGAAAAAGGCCGGCGGAAAAATGTCGCGCTTTCACTTGACGCTCCGGTGAACTTTTGACGTGATCATTTTTTGCCAATTTGCCGGTTTTCCGTATGAAGAATTGGCGACCTTGTTTTTTGATCGACATGAAATCGGAATTTTCTTTTGCCAATACAACCTCGATTCATAGAATTGCGCCTTCACGCCGGAGGGCCGGCCAGCCAACCGAACCGGAAACGTTTTTGAACGAAAAACATCCTAAAATCCACTCTTTCACGTATTCAGGTTGGCGGCTGCAACCTGTGGAGCGCTGCTGCTAATCGTTTATGGCGAACTTTTTCCCGCGCTGGACCAATTGGCTTCCGCTCAAAGTCGCCATTTGCGGAGTGGTTATTGTTTGCGGATTAACGGCCGCTACCTGGTATTACGGGACGCCGAAATATACGCGCGTGGGTTATCAACCGATCCAGCCGGTCCCGTTTCCGCACGACATCCACGTGTCGCAGCTCGGAATGGATTGCCGTTACTGCCACAGTTTTGTCGACGTGGCCGCGCATTCGAATCTACCGAACACGCAAACCTGCATGAATTGCCACACCCAGGTGCAGAAGGACAATCCGAAACTGGAACCGGTGCGGGCGAGCTGGAAAAGCGGCGAGCCAGTAACATGGGTGCAGATCCATCGCACCCCGGATTACGTTTTTTACAATCACGCCGCGCACGTCAATCGAGGGATCAGCTGTTTTAGTTGTCACGGTCCCGTCAATCACATGCCGGTCATGTATCACGCCAAGCCGCACAGCATGGCGTGGTGCCTGGAGTGTCATCGGCACCCGGAAAATTTCCTCCGTCCCGATGACCAGGTTTTCAACCTCGATTGGAAGCCGGACGATGTGAAACCGGCGGAGTTTGTCGCGAAGTACGGGCAGCCCCAGGACGCGGCCGAGGATTTTTCGAAGAAGAAGAAGCTTACGCAAAGCGAGATCGGCCAAACGTTGAAAGAAAAATGGAACGTTAAAGCGCCGATTAACTGCCAGGGGTGCCACCGATGAAACGCGTGTTCCAACATCCGCCGGAATCGCTCACCGGGAAAAAATACTGGCGCAGCCTGGGCGAGCTGAGCGACACGCCGGAGTTTCGACAATGGCTCGAGCGCGAGTTTCCGGCGGGGGCCGCTGAAATTAGTGAGGATGACTGGTCGCGCCGCAGCTTTTTGAAATTGATGGGCGCTTCCATGGCGCTGGCTGGATTCGGAATGAGCAGCTGCCGCCGGCCCGAGGCGCATCTGGTTCCATTTACAAAGAGCGCGGAGTGGGCGATTCCCGGCAAACCACTTTTCTACGCTTCGGCCATGCCGCGACGGACCGGTGGAATTCCACTTGTCGTGACCACGCATGATGGACGGCCAACAAAGATCGATGGTAATCCGCTGCATCCGGCCAGTGGAGGCGCGACCGACGCACTGGCGCAAGCCTCTGTGCTCGATCTTTACGATCCATTTCGCGCGAAGCGTTTTGCCGAGCGCGGCAAAACTTCCGATCGCGCCGCATTTGAAGTGTACATCGACAATCTGCGCAAGAGTGCCGCGGCCGACGGTGGCGCTGGTCTCGCTTTCCTGGTCGAGGAGGTGCATTCGCCCACGCGGGAACGCCTGCGCAGCGAGCTGGAGAAAGCTTTCCCGAAGATGCGTTGGTGTGTTTACGACGCGCTGCTGACGGAGGCGCAGAGTTTTTCCACGCGCATGAGTTTTGGCGACAACACGCGGCTCGTTCCGCAACTCGAGCGGGCCGATGTCGTTCTCGCGCTGGATAGTGATTTTCTCGATTGCTCCGAAGGTGACATCGCATCTGTGCGCGCCTTTGCCTCGCGACGCCGCGTGAAAACGGCCAAAGACACGATGAACCGGCTCTATGTCGTGGAAAATCGTTTCACGCTTACCGGGTCGATGGCCGACCATCGTTTGCGTTGTCCGGCCAGCCAGGTTCCAGCGGTGGCGCACGCACTGGCCTTGAAGATCGCGGCGGCCAC
This sequence comes from Verrucomicrobiota bacterium, assembly GCA_041167145.1. Lineage (GTDB taxonomy): Bacteria > Verrucomicrobiota > Verrucomicrobiia > Chthoniobacterales > UBA10450 > Palsa-1382. The sequence continues at coordinate 1,053 of JBEEGY010000304.1, read as the reverse complement.
GAAAGATGCCGGATTATCTTCCGTCTTAGCCACCTTGAAGGCGCCCGAGGGCGTAACCTTCGACGATCGCTGGCTGAGCGAAGCGGCCAACGATCTCGTGGCGAAATCAGGTGCAAGCCTCGTGCTGGCCGGCTCGCATCAGCCGGTGGTGGTGCAACTGCTCGCCTACGGGATGAATTCAGCCTTGAAGAATGTCGGGCGCACCGTGGTCGTGCGCGAGTTCGCACGAAACGTGAAGACGAACAGCATCCTGCAGCTCGCGTCCGACATCAGCGGCGGCCGGATCAAACAACTTTTCATTTTCGGTGGCGACCCTGTCTACAACGCGCCGCGAGCATTGATCCAGGATCGCGCTGCGAAACAGCCAATCGATTGGGCCGATTTGCAAAAGAAAGTGCCGGAAGTGGTGCGTCTTGGTTATCACGAAGACGCGACGTCGGCGCTGAGTCATTGGCACGTGCCGGCCGCGCATTTCCTCGAATCGTGGGGTGACGCGCTTACTTCCGCCGGTGCGTACTTATCGATCCAACCGATGATCCTGCCGCTCTGCGGCGGGCTTTCCGAGATCGAGCTCATGAACCTGTTGCTCGGCGGACCGAAAGTGGAGGGACCGGAATTAGTGCAGCAAACATTTCGCGCGACGAATCCGCCGGGCGATTTCCAAACTGCCTGGTCGCAATTTCTGCGGGATGGATTTGCTCCGCACGTTGCCTTGCGCGACAAACCGCCGGCGTTTAACGGAAACACGGCCGGCAATCTCGCGCACAATCTTTGGAGTCCCACTCCGCCGCCGACACCGAAATCACCCGAGATTGTTTTGGTCCGCAGCTACTCGCTCGACGACGGCCGCTATACGAGCAACGGCTGGCTGCAGGAATTACCCGATCCGATCACCAAGCTCACTTGGGACAATGCCGCTCTCATCAGCCCGAACTTTGCCAAAACGCTTGATGTCCAAAACGGCGACCTTATTCAGATCACGGTCACGGACATGGTGCGCGATGCGAAAAATCAGCCGATCAAACGCGAGCTGGTAATAGCCGTGGTTGTTTC
>JBEEGY010000303.1:0-2968 GCA_041167145.1 Verrucomicrobiota bacterium | reverse complement strand
GGAAGACGAAAGACAACCCTGCCCATGATCACAAACGAAGTCGCATTCATCGCTATCGCTGTTTCGGACAAGGACCGCGCGCGAAAATTTTATCAGGAAACGCTCGAACTAAAGCCGACCCACGCAGCAATGGAAGGCGCGTGGGTCGAGTACGATCTCGGGCCGACAACAATCGGCGTTGGTTGTCATCCGGCGTGGAGGCCGTCGCGCGATGGAACCACCGTCGCCTTTGAAGTTGAAGACATGGACGGCGCGATCGCGAAACTAAAGGAGCGCGGCGTGACGTTCGACATGGAGAAAACCGAGACGCCGGTTTGCTGGATGGCGCAGTTTCGGGATCCGGACGGAAACAAGCTTGTGGTTCACAAACGGAAACCGAAATGAAACTCGAATCGCTAAGGAAAGCAGGAAAGCACGAATCAGAAAAATTAAATGGGTGCAGCGTCACGCTGCTTCCTGCGTTCCTGAGATATGTCTGTATTGGTTGATAAGAGCACGCGCCTGCTGGTCCAGGGAATCACCGGCAGTGCCGGCGCGTTTCACACTCGGCAATGCATCGAGTATGGGACGAATGTCGTTGCCGGCGTCACGCCCGGAAAAGGGGGACAGATGTTCGACGACAAAATTCCGGTGTTCGACACAGTTTGGGAAGCGAAACAGAAAACCAATTGCAACGTATCGATGATTTTCGTGCCGGCGGCGTTCGCAGCGGATTCAATTCTCGAAGCCGTTGACGCAGATGTCGATCTTGTGGTTTGCATCACCGAAGGAATTCCGGTGATGGACATGATGCGGGTCAAAGCCCAGATGCGCGGGAAGCGCACACGACTGATCGGACCGAATTGTCCCGGCATCATCACGCCGGGCGCGTGCAAGATCGGGATTATGCCGGGTTACATTCACAAAGAGGGAAAGGTTGGTGTGATCTCGCGCTCAGGCACGCTCACCTACGAAGCGGTTTGGCAACTGACATCTCGCGGTTACGGCCAATCGACTTGCATCGGAATTGGCGGCGATCCGATTGGCGGCTTGTCCCATCTCGATGCGGTGAAACTTTTTAACGACGACAAAGATACCGAGGCGATGATTTTGATCGGCGAGATCGGCGGCTCAGCCGAAGAAGAAGCCGCCGCGTGGATCAAAGCCAACTGCAAAAAGCCGGTCGCGGCCTTCATCGCCGGAATGACTGCGCCGCCGGGGAGAAGGATGGGTCACGCCGGCGCAATTGTTTCCGGCGGCAAAGGCACCGCCGTCGGAAAAATCGAAGCGTTGAAAGCTGCCGGAATCGCGGTCGCGGAAACGCCGGCAACAATCGCCGACACACTGATCGCGCGAATTAAAAAGTAATTCGTGCCGACGCAGATAGCATAGGTCTAGCGAGAAAAAGCTCAGCCCCCTCGCAAGCTTTCGCGAGTTGACGGCATCGCCTGGTTAGGTCCTTCTTGAGATTGCTCTTCACCCGCGCGCCGGAGCAAGACGACGCCCGACAGGAAAGGCATGATGAATGGCACAGCCGGGATTCCGACAATAAAACCGGGATTGGTATACCATGGCGTCGCTCTCCCGTCCGGATACTGGAAACCTCTCATCACGAGAAACAGCAACGCGACCCCATTCAATATCATGAATGCGCGAGCTGCCCCGCGCCCAAGCCATTGGACTCGACCAAGGGAGGCCGCAAACGCCGCGGTCGCGAGATAGGTTAGAAAGCCCGCAACAAAAAGTAGAAGATCCATCATGTCGCGCAGCGAGACGATCGCCACAGGCATCTCTCCAGTATGTTCCTTTCCGAAGAATGCTGCGAAGGCGAAGATATTCCAGATGAGATACAGCGGGCCACTGAGCATGATCGCCGCGAAGCCGAGGATCGAATAAAAGCGTTCGCCGGCTTCGCTGATTGCTTCTCTGAGCACCACGAATCCACCCGCTATCGCGGCAGCCATGACAATGAGGACAAGATACCGCATCTGGTTTTCTGCCGGCGTTGCCTGCCAGGGCCCGCCCAGGCCCACCCAGAGAAGCGCAACGAGCGCAAATGGTGTGACAAGAAGTGTCCCGGCCAGGCCGAGCAATCGCCGACCCTGCACGTCGGCTGTGATCGCGCCCGCACTCAGAGTCCACACCGCCATCGCGATCGCTGCAAAGTACGCTACTCCTACGGCCTGATACACTCCTGGGACGCGAAAGGCGCGCACGCCGACGACAACGAAACACAGAAACGGGACGATGCGTTAGACCGCATGACGCCATGACCGCGCTTTCGCCTCAATTAATAAGGAGATCCCAATGAATTCCGTCCGCCGTGTGAGCTACGTCTTTCTCTGCGATCAGCCACCGTTGGCTGAACCGAGCGCGAACTGGAATGAATTTGGTTTAATCATCAAAAGTGAAGCCGTACGCCGGCCAGCGATTGGCCGCGTCGGTTGGTTAGGCCGTACGGCATCACAACATCATTTGGCTTTGAGCCCATCTCGAAATGCAATCGCCTCCTGTTCCACACGGACAGCGTCCATGACGGGAACCACGGGGCGCGCCTCGAACACAAAAGCGGGCAACATCGAGCAGAACTTGTGCACCGCCAACGGATCGTCGCACTCCAACATCATGTATCCGCCCCAGTCACCCACCCGGATCACGAACACCTCGATCTTGAAATTAGCGGGCGCCGTCCATTGCGTGAAAACTTCCAGAATCCGCTTTTGGGCATTCTCGTATTCGACGGGTGAACCTTGCGGACGTTCGGACCAGGTGAGCATGTATTTCATAGGGATTCTCCTTTATTGGGTTGATGTAACCGGAACGGTAGTCATTTAAATAGTCGAGAGCGATCAGTCGGTCGCCGGTTCCGGCGCGTTGAGATTTCCGCAAGGCAAGCGCGCGGCTTTCCAATCCATGGCCATTCGGATCCGGGCGCGGCCGCTGGGGTGATCGAAGAAAATAAATTCTTCAGCCGGACCCGGATTCATTT
>JBEEGY010000302.1:0-2921 GCA_041167145.1 Verrucomicrobiota bacterium | reverse complement strand
GTTTGGTGGTGTGCCGATTCCGAGAGCGAAACCGAGGTGCTCAATCTGGCTCCCACGAGCTCCAATTTTATTCGGATCGAAGCTTGAAGTCCGGAAAAGCAGCCATCATCGCGGCTTCCAAAACCTTTAAGTTCTTGATTTGTTGCGAGAGTTCTTCCAACCGACGCTGTCCGCGCAATATTTCCCGATCGAATCGATTTAGGAGACGGGTGTCTGCCGGGTCCCGATCGAGATACTCGTCGCTGCCATTGCCGAGTGAGATCGAGGCTCGCGCCAAAACATCCTGCATCCGATTGTCCAGACCAGAATGCTCTGCCTCGGCGGCCTTCAGAGCCTGCCCAATCGATCGAAATACTGGCTCAACGCGCGAATAATCTGTTTCCGCGTCGCGATAGGCGGAGCGGGCCCTAAAAAAGCTGTTCGCCCAGGATTTTATAGAATGTACAAACATTTCTCAGTCAATTCCCTTCGGGGATGCCCGCAAGAGTTGGCTACTCACTTCTTAAAAATGCTCGATGAAACTTTACAATCGATTAACCTTCGCGCCAGCGCGGCTTCGATTTGAGAGACGCAGACGTCCTGCTCGTCGAATAAAATCAGGCATGGCACTGAGCTCAAGAGCGCCTGTCTGACAGCGCATGTTAAAGAGCGGGCAATGGCGTGTGGCGCCTGCCGAAGCTGGGGATGTCTCTGCGCGCGTCCAATTCGAAGACCAAACCGGTGTGGTACGCTATGGCACCGGTGAGCATTTCCGATGACGGCCAGATTAGTTCAGTAAGCATTTCGACGACGCGCGACCTCAACGACCGTTTTCAAAAGAATCCATAGATCAAGTCTGAGGCTCCAGTTTTTGATGTACCAAAGGTCAAGATCAACACGGCTTTGCATCTGCTCGACCCGGGAGGTTCTGCCGCGGCACCCGTTGACTTGCGCCCAACCGGTCATTCCCGGCTTGACGTGGTGCCGGAATGCATAATCCGAGAGCAGATTGCCATAGAAACTGTCATGAGCGATCGCGTGTGGTCGCGGGCCGATCAAAGACATCTCCCCGCCCAGCACATTGAAAAGTTGTGGCAGTTCGTCGATGCTGGTGGCGCGCAGAATTCTGCCAATTCTCGTCACGCGCGGATCAAATCGCCTGACTTGTGTGATGGTGTCGCCATCTTCCATGACAACCATTGTCCGAAACTTGAAGATAAAGAACCTTTTTGCGTTGAAGCCGGCGCGCTGTTGCCGAAACAAAACGGGGCCGCTAGATTCGAGTTTTATCGCCAGCGCAACCACTAGCATACCCGGCAACAGGAAAATGAGCGCTGCGGAAGCAACCGCAACATCCAGCACCCGCTTCGACGCGCGTTCAAACTTTGACAGCGGAGCCCGATGAATTTCGATCGAATGCGAGCGACCAACTGAGAACGCCGGATTGTCTGTGAAGTAGCGAACTTTTTGGTCGGGTAATAGTCGGACCGGAAGCGGCGAGGAGCGCAGCCAGTCACGCGCAAGTTCAATGCTGCGCAGATCGTTCCAACAAAGCGCGAGAACTATTTCTTCGGCGCCACCATCGCGCGCATCGATAAGGGCCTGGTCGAGCGAAGCTGTGTCGGTCTTGCCCCTACCAAGCGCCTGTTCTCGATGGTTCGGAAGCGCAATACGCCCGACCTCTGTCAAGCCGAACCGGCGCAGCAGATCGGTTTCGCGAAGCGCGGCGAATTCGTCTCGCAATCCGACAACTATAACACGGCGACCTTGCACTCGATTTCGGCTCACGGCGAAGGTCACCGCCGTCTTCATCAATTTTCGCGAAGCGAACAGCAACGGAAGCGCTAAAGTAACGAATCCAATGATCGAGACTCGCGAAAATTGAATGCCTATTCCGAAAAGAAAGGCCAACAGCGCCAGCGACAGGCTTGTCAAAAACCATTGCCAGAGGATTTGCGAAGTTTCCCGCCGCGAAGCGAGAATGTCGGCCACCTGATAAAAGCCGGACGATCTTCCAATCAAAAGATATAGCAAAGCTGCAGTAATACCTGCGCCAATGTGGAAGTGCAGATTCCATGCTACTCCGAAGATGAAGAGTTGATATCCTCCCGCACCCACAAAACTGGCCAAAATAATCGAAACCGCGTCCACCAAGGCGAAGATCGGCCCAATCCCGTCGCAAGGAAACCGCAGAGGTTGCGATAGCGTCAAGTCCTCCGCGCGAGAACCTGCAGGTCGATCTTTGAAGGATGATTCAGCGGGAAAGGCCATATCCGCCTCCCACTGGGAAGCAGCTTACAACGCGGATAGCGTGGCGGAACGAAATCGGTGACCGACTTTCGATTTTCACATCTGCCTCAATTTTTAGGAGCTTTGAACTCCAGCCTTACATAACAGGTTAACTTTTCTCGTTACGAACTTGGTTAATTCGTTGTTACCGCGGAATGAATGAGATGATACCGGAGCCGCTTGCTCGACTCCGAGGTCGTCGCAAGTGTCGCCATCGTTCGCGCAAGACCAAACGAGGCGAAGATCGCTTCGGTGTCGGTCAGTTTTTGCTGGTCGAATGTTCACGCATTAAAGATTTGTTGATACGCGATCCGGGGCGCCTCCCCGCTGCGCGCAAAGCGGCAACATTGGAATCGCGAGTCCTCACTGGCCAACGAGACGTGCGGCCTAATGGCTGCTGGCGGCTGGAGCCCAGCCTGCATGGGGCAACCTCGCCGCGATGACAACGCCGAGCCAATCGGAGTTGGCCAACATGCAGAAATAGGGACAGTTACGACCCGCCGACTTGAGGCGGGCAATCACGTGCCGAGACGGGCAACGCTGATGTAGTCCGCCGAGCTCTGGAGACTGCCGGCGCGGAGTTCATAGACGAAAACGGAAGGGGAGCAGGAATCCGCCTTCGGAGAAAGCAGCAAGATTCACCGACTTAAGAT
>JBEEGY010000301.1:0-5072 GCA_041167145.1 Verrucomicrobiota bacterium | reverse complement strand
AGGAGGAGCAAGTCATCGCTGCCAAACCGACGGACAATCCCGAGGCCTACGATGCCTACCTGCGCGGTCTGGCTTATACGCTCAAGGTTGGCGTACGCGCCGACGCCCTTGGCGCACAGAAATATCTCAAAGAAGCGGTGAGGTTGGACCCGAAGTTCGCCCTTAGTTGGGCGCTGCTGTCAATCGTTGACGCGCGCAACTACCTTACACAGGGTCTTCAGCCAACGGTCGCCCTCCGTGAAGAGGCGCGGCAGGCCGCCGAAACCGCACTCACTCTTCAGCCCAATCTCGGAGAGGCCGTATTGGCCAAGGGATTTTATCATTACGCCTGTCTGAAGGATTACGACACGGCCGTACGTTACTTTGAGCAAGCACGCCAGCTCCTACCGAATAGCAGCCTGATTCCTGAGTCGCTGGCCTATGTTGAGCGGAGGCGGGGCCAGTGGGAGCGGAGCGAATCGTACCTGAACGAAGCGGAGCAGCTCGACCCGCACAACGTTTCCCTTCTTAACGGGCACGCGACTAATTATGTCTGTCTTCGTCGTTTCCCGGACGCGCTGCGAAAACTTGATCAGGTTCTTGATATCACACCGGGCGACGTGGATACCCTCGTGAGAAAGGCGGTTATCGCACAAGCCGAGGGCGATCTTCCCCGTGCCTCGGCCCTCCTCGCTCCCCTCCACCCGGCTGCCCGCGACTCCGACGCGTTGGAAACGCAAGTTTACCAAACGATCCTGGAGCGCCGACCTGAAGCTGTCATCCCTCGGCTGAGGGAGATATTGGCCAAGCCTGATTCAGCGTTGGGTTACTTCAGTGGTGAACTGCACTTTTGGTTAGGTTGGGCGCAGGAAGTCGCCGGCGACCATGCCGCCGCTCAGGAAAGTTGGCGACGGGCGCGCAACGGCCTGGAACCTTTCCTAAAAGAACAGCCGCAAAACTATCTTTTGATTGGAGATCTCGCGCTGACCAATATGGGCCTCGGTGACAAGGCCGCCGCGTTGGCCCTGTCGGAACGGGCCATGGCCGCGAATCCGATCGAGAAGGACGCCTTGACTGGTCCCATTCCAATCGAGGTCCTTGCACGAGTGGCGGCGCAAATGGGAGAGCCCGACCGCGCCATCGCCGCGTTACAGCAACTACTCTCGATACCGTACTCTGGGGCGCTGGCTTCGGGCACGCCGCTTACTCCTGCTCTGCTCCGCCTCGATCCAATGTTCGATCGGCTGCGGAATGATCCCCGCTTCCAAAACCTCGTCGCTTCGCCCCCGCCGAAGCGATCACGATGAACCGGCCCGTTCGACGAATAGTACCTAAGATCGCAGTCGCCGCCTTAAAACGAACACGTTGTAAGCCATTTCATCATTCAGGACGAGCGGTTGCTCAATGTCGTACCGGAAACCGTAGACGTCGCACAATTCCAGCGACGGAACCGACCCGAGCAGCCGTCGAAATTGCCTTGCCGTGTACATGCGAAACTGAAATTCGTGCCGCAGGCGAAATTCCTTCGACCCGCGGCGCACCAGCACAGAGGCCCGAAGCTCCTCCGTCCGGCGACGGTGATCGCTGCGCAGGACGCGCTCCGTTACGGTCACTTTTGTTTCCCCTCGCTGTTCCGTCCAATGGGTGGCGTCGGGGTCGACATCCAATGGCAGCAGATTCAAGCCTAGTACGTAAATGCCGCCCGGGCGAAGGCTGCCGGCAATACACTTCAGATGACCGCGCGCGGCCTGCTCCGTTAACAAGTGGCGAAACGTGTTGACCGTGCAATAGGCCGCGTCAACCGGTCGACGAAGGCGAAAATCAGACATCTCGGCCTCGTACGTCTCAGCATGGAGGCGTCGCCGTGCAAGGCGCCGCTGCAGGTAGCTCAACGCTCGCTGGCTGAGATCGAAGCCGGCTACCTGATAACCTCGGGCGGCCAGCACGGTGATTAATCGGCCAGTGCCGCAGGCCGGCTCTAGGAACCGGCGTGCTTTGAAGGGGCAATACTTGCGGCATGCGGCCTCAATGAAGTCGGCCTCGCACCGGGTGTAGGCTTGGAAGGCAATGTCGTAATAGTACGGATAGTCATACCAGTTTGCTACGAGAACGCGCCTGTTTCCCATTGCTGAAAGCCTTCACGGAATCTAAACCAGCACAATAGCCCGCGCGATTCAGGACTCGCGTGAGCGTCTGGTTCAACTGAAGTTTATGTCGAAATTCGCGTCGTTAGCGTCTTTTCGCCTTTCGGCGAGCAGGACTCTTTCGGCGCGGTTTTCGGCTTGTCTTTTTACGGCGTCGGGGCCCGTGTGGCGGAACTGGCATAGGCGAGACTTCGACTTATTCTGTCTCTAATGTCAAACCTTTTTCTAACGTTTGCTTTTCTCGGACCCTGCCCCGAGACATTTTCGGCCGTCGAACATCAGTTTAGGATAATTGCGGCCGCCCTTCGCAATAAAGTGCAGAAACAGTTGAATATATCCGTCGGCACGAAATCGTTCTCGCCAATGTTCAACCTCGGTTCCAGCGTACACACACCCGTCGCCTTCGAACATTTCGATTTTTGTTGCTTTCGAACGCGGAGCTTTCAAATGAACAACTGACGGTCCAGCTCCTTTAGGAACTTCGATCGACACAGTTACCGATATTTCACAAGCAGCGCGATCGGTATGTCGCGCCAGTTTCTCACCTCTTGCGTATCGGCGCGTATACGAGTAAGTCGGCGCCAACTCAAAGCCGACTAATCGGCCAATCTCCGGTCGAATCCATTCCAGAACAGCATCCAAGGCGAGATCGCCGCCCAGAGACAATGATAATGGGCATTGGCTGTCGCGGCAGAATTTGTCGTTGGCCAATAGAATGGCGTAATACACCTTCAAATATTCCAAAATCGTCCGGGGCAATATCCGTTTGACGAACAAGTATCGCCTTTCCCGGAACGTTCTGGCTGTTCGAAGACAGTGAGCGTGAGAATAACGGCTCATGTGTTCGAAATCGAGCTACCTGCTTTCCTCGCAAATACCATTCATCCGTTGCAGCTCGATCCACGACTTTTCATTTACAAACGGGTGCGCGACTGACTTTTTATCTTTGGCGCTCTGCAAGTATTCCTTCTGCCAGCCTTGTGCAATCGCCTCTGGTCTTCGCTTGTCCAGCGCTGAGAGAAACCGCTCGCGGCTGTCATACCATTGTTGAAATTTTTTCTTAAAGTCCGGCTTCGATTCGAGCATGCGGAATTCACCGCGAAACGTTTCAAGTGCACCTCTTTGGATGGGAAAGAAATGGCAGATCGGTTCCCCTAGGGCGAACTCGACCGTGCAGGCGCGCGTAAAGCGCCAGTTCATTGTGAACGTTGAGTGGGACCAGTCCGTTTCGACAATGCCGTCGAGAGCTGTGATTCCGTCTTTCGGGCTATTCATCGGACCGCGCACCATCAAGTTCCAGCTAGCCGGTGTCTTGAACAGAAATGGAATTTGAAAAGTCAGCACGCCTCCGCCGAAGTGAGAATCGCACTGTAGCGGATCGTCCCCAGAGAGGTTTTCCACGGACACGCCGTCCGGTTTCGGCGTGCCGTCCCAACTGGCGCGGATGCGATGAGTAGATAAGATTTCCCAGCCGTACTGATTCGCCATTATCAGTGGGAGACACCGATACGGGAACTTTCCATCGGCATCATCCATCCATTTACGTTCGCGCCGGGCCGAACGTATCGGTACGAAATCGTCCTCATATATTTGATAGGCAATTAATTTGCGGAGCGATTCCGCGGAAGGAGCTCGTCCTTTACGTCCCGAACGTGTCTTCATGCCAATTTTGTGAATCCTTGAAACTGAGAATCGACACAATAAACCCCCTAACGCGGCGCGAGCTTTTAGCAGAATAACGGAGTCGCTGTAAAGCAAAACATGCTGGAAACCACTGCGCGCTTCTCAGCCAAGTCGAAATCGAATGTCGCGAATGGTTTTGCTACCGAAGAGCTACTTCAACTTTCGCAAGATGTCGATTTTGGAGACTTGTTCGAACTCGTAGTGCAACGGCGGCAGATAGGTAGTGGAATCAGCGGACTTTTGTTTCCACTTTTTTTTGCTCGACACGAACCGAATATTTATCCGGCACAACACGCGCGCCCAAGCGATTAGCGTAAACCTGCGTGAACTCGGCGCCAAACAAGAGGATTTGCGACGAATAATAAATCCAAAGAAGCAAACTGATCAGCGAGCTCGTCGCACCGTAGGCCGACGCCGCGGCGCCGCTGCCGAGATAAACGCCAAACGCCCATTTTCCGAGCAAGAAGAAGATGGCCGTCAGCGTGGCTCCGATCCAAACGTCGCGCCAACGTGTCTTCGCATTCGGCAAAACCTTGAAGATCATTCCAAAAACGGCAGCGACGACGAGAAGATCGAAACCGAAATAGAGTGTGAGCGCAAACGTTAGGCCGCCTGGAATGTTTCCCTGAAGATAATGACTGAGCGCCTTCAAAAGGGCTTCGATGACAAGCGATACCAGCAGCAAAAAGCCAATCCCGGCAAGCATGGCAAACGAAAGAAACCGCGAGCGGATAAATCCCCAAATTCCCGTGCCCGGTTTCGGTTTCACGCCCCAAATGGTGTTGAGCGCATCCTGCAACTGGCCGAAAACGCCGGTCGCACCGAAAAGAGCCAGGGCGAGACCGATTATCGTAGCAGGCGTGCTGCGCGCCGGTGATGAAGCTTTCTGCGCGATCTCTTGCACCACTTGGACGGCGCTCCGATCCAGAAAATAACTCATTTGTTCGGTGACCTTGGTCCACGCGCCAACCGGATCGTCGCGAAAAAGCACTCCCACCACCGCCAGTAACAAAAGAATCATCGGCGCGAGCGAAAAAACGGTGTAGTAGGCCAGCGCGGCGCCAAGTTGAGGCGCTTTATCTTCGATCCATTCCTTCGCCGTTTGTTTTGTCAGATCGAGAACGAGTGGGAAAAATTTTGCGCGTGATTTAGCCATCGAACGATCTCTGAAAAGAAATCGCACCTGAGCGCGTTCCCGGCGGCACGGACCGGGACAACTGTTCATCGTCCAATTGTGGGGTTCCCAGGCCCAGCCCCGGCCGGTCG
>JBEEGY010000300.1:0-3036 GCA_041167145.1 Verrucomicrobiota bacterium | reverse complement strand
CGTGATCACTGCTTAGCGTGACCACTTCGCCGAGTTTATGACCGAGCAATGCCTGGCCGATCGCCGTCTGATAAGAAATAATGTGACGGTCCGGATCGCCGTCCCACGCGCCGAGAATCGTATAAGTTTCTTCATTTTTCGTGTCGGCTTCACGCAACGTCACGACCGTGCCGATGGAGACACGAGACGTATCCGGATTTGCAAACGCGGTCCCGCGCGCTCGATCCAACATCGATTCGAGTTCGATTTTTCGCCGCATCAGGACAGCCTGCATTTGTTTGGCGGCCTTGAATTCGAAATTTTCGCGCAGGTCGCCATAGGAACGGGCCACCCCGATCTCCTTGCTGTTTTCAGGGATTTTCTTGTTTATGAGTTCCTCGAACTCGGCACGCCGTTTTTCCAGGCTGCTCCAGGACACGACAAGCGTCTCACTCTTCTCCTCGGGTTGAGCGCCCGTAATCATCCCCTCGAGACCAGGATAAAGCTTGACGATCCGCGCAAGTAACGAGCGCTTCGTCAATTCGTCGAATAATGGACTGAGGAGAAGTTTTCTGATCGCGTCGCGTGCGTCCCCGATATCGGCGCCGGTAAACATTGCGCCAATCAATTGTCGATCTTCCATGAGCAGGCGTTGCAATTTGCTCCCGCGGGTGGGCGAAATATGCTGCTCCCGCTCCATCGCCGACAGAATCGCGCCCAGCAACGCCGGCGTAATCAACTCGGCCCACCGGTCGCGTTCGCCACTCAACCAAATGAGCATATCGCTGGTGGCGGAATGTTCGCGAATGCTGCGCTCGAGCATCGCGCGCAGTTCTGCATGTTGCCCGGCCTCGCTCAAAACGCGCGGGATTTGCGCGACCATTCGGCCATGACTCGCCTGCATTAATTGCAAGGCGCGCGCCGTCCACCGTTCGCCGAGCGCAACCGGCAGTGCCTGTAGCACGCGCTTCTCCTTCGCCGCTGACAACTTCGGCAAGATCGACATCAAACGTTTTTCTTCCTCCAAAATTAATTTCGGCAGCGTCAGGCCAATGTGCGTCGTCTTTAATTGCGGAACGCGCTCGAGCAAATCGTCGCGTGCGATAACAAGCTCGAACGTAAACTCAGGATGCGTTTTTTGATGGCGCGCGGCCGCGTTCTCCGCCGTCGTCACGATTGGTTGCAATTGCTTTTCCGGTTCCTTGAATTCGCCGTAAAATTTTACGATCTGGTCAAGGGCGGCTGCTTGTTCCTTCGGTTGGCGCGCCTGATTGAAGAACTCGGCCAACTCGTCGCCATGAGAAACCGGCGTGGCCCGGACCTGGATCGGCTCGTTCTTTTTCGCGGGAATCAGAAAACTGCCCTCTTTCTTGAGCAATTTTTTAGTCGATTCCCACCAGCGTTTCCATTCGGCTTCGTTAAAGACGTCGCCGACCAGCCACTCACTGATCTGTTGCACGGTCGCTTTGCCGCCGAGACTTTCGAGAATGTTTCGGACAATGGCGGGCGCATCTTTTTTGATCAGCGATTTAATGGCCGGAAGATCGGTGGCTTTGCGCGCGAGAAAATGCCCGGCTGGGACCGGCGTAAGATTTTCCGCCGCGTACTGCAATTGCATGGGATGGCCTTTTTTGCCCACGAAATCGATCACGATCTGATTAAGCAGGAGGTTCCATTCCGCCACGCGCCCGAATCCCCAGCTTTTATGCAAGCAGTAGGTTCCCGGCTTCAATTCCTCGAGCTGTTCGGCCGCCTTGGAATTAAGTTTTCCTGATTCAACTAGCTTTTGCAGTTCGGCATCCATTCGCGGGTCGCACAAGCTACGACGAACAGCAAAGTTGGCGAGAGAAAACTAATGGTTTGCGATTGCCGCCGGCCTTTCCACATGAAACGGTAGCGCTTCTGTGACGACAAGTATCTGGTTTTGGATCGCGTTTCACATCGGCGTCTTCGCCGCGATAACTGTCGATCTTGCCCAATTCAAGCTGCGCGACCGGGAACTGAGCATTCGCGCCGCCGGGCACCGCAGCCTTCTCTGGATTGCATTGTCGCTCACTTTCAACATCCTCGTAATGCACTTGAAGGGGACCGACGCGGGCCTCGATTTCCTGGCCGGTTACGTCATCGAGTATTCGCTCAGTGTCGATAACATTTTTGTTTTCGTTTTGATCTTCTCCTATTTCCGCGTCACCGGAAAAGCGCAGCACCGCGTGCTCGTATGGGGAATTCTCGGTGCCCTCGTCATGCGCGGGATCATGATCTGGCTCGGAGTTGCGCTCGTCTCGCGTTTTCACTTCGTCCTCTATTTCTTTGGAGCCTTTCTCGTCTTCACTGCATTCCGGATGTTTTTCGGCAAACGGGACGAAAAAGACTTTGGTGACAGCTGGCTCATGCGGCTCTGCCGAAAAATGATTCCGGTGACGCGCGATTTTCACGAAGAACATTTCAAAGTGCGCATTGATGGCCGCTGGATGCTCACACCGCTGGCGCTCGTCCTCATCGTCATCGATTTGATGGACCTCGTTTTCGCGGTCGATTCCATCCCCGCGGTCTTTGCCATCACGCAAGACCCATTCATCGTTTACACGTCGAACATTTGCGCCATCCTCGGTTTGCGATCGCTTTATTTCCTGCTCGCCCACCTGGTCAAACGTTTCATCTATCTGAAAACTGGTCTGGCCATTATCCTGGGCTTTGTCGGCCTGAAGATGATCCTCGCGGATTACGTTCCGCTGCCGAATGGAATTTCGCTCGTGGTTATTATTCTTGTGCTCGGCGTCACCATTACAGCTTCGATGATCGCGACAAAGAACCGAGCGGCAGAGCAGAGCCCGAAATGAAATGTTGCTTTCGGCGCGCAGATTTATTTATTGAAGCCGGAGGCTGAAATGAAAAAGGTTCTCGCTCTCTTGCTCTTCCCCCTGCTCGGCCACTTCGCCCTCGCCGACATTCAAGATCCGCCGTCGAATGATTACGGGCCGACGCGAAAGCTTGGTCGCGGCCTGTCGAATTTCTTCCTCGCCCCGGCAGAAATTCCCGTAACGATCGCAAAGATCA
>JBEEGY010000299.1:0-2820 GCA_041167145.1 Verrucomicrobiota bacterium | reverse complement strand
GCTCGAACCGAGGATGGTGGCGACAAGGATCCAGCGACCGGACGATTTCGAGCACGGAGCCGTCGCCGCGCGCGACCGGATTACAGCTTCGTCGCACGGCGGTTGAACGAAGTTCGACATTTCCATTAACGCTGGGCGAATTGTGGATCGGACCCAAGGATAAACCGCGACCATGACGCACAATTGCGCAAGGAGCGGCGGTCTCCAGACCGCCGAATAAAACTAAAGACGGCGATTTGGAAATCGCCGTTCCTTGATGAATAGCGAGTCGGGCGCGGGTTGACCTCTCCCTCCAAGTCCCTAGCATCTTTTCGATGTTGAAGTTCGTTGGTTTTTTGGTTGCGACGATGCCGCCGGCTTTCGTTTCAGCCGAGCAACTAATTCCGACGGCCGACGGAACCACCTGGCTCTATGAGATGACGCAAGAAGCCGGCGAAGAGTTCGGTTTTTCCGATACGAAACCAGCTCCCGACGGAAAAGTTCATGTGCAGGCCGTTTATCGAATCAGCGGGACGCAGGAACTCGATGGCAAAAATTTTCTCAAGTTCGAAATGCATCGCGATGGGATCGTTGCCACTACAGAACTGACCGCGGTGGACGAACACGGGATTTCCGTCGCCGGGCGCATCGATCAATACGGCGAGCTGACCAAGCTCGATCCCCCACAAATCATCATCGCGGCGCCGCTCGAGACCGGCGCGACGTGGCAATTCGAGGGCAAAGTCGGCGATGCCGATGCGCATCAGGATTACAAGGTGCTTGGCGAAGAAGATGTCGTTCTTCCGGCGGGTAAATTTCACGCATTCCACATTCAGGCCGAGCAGAGCGCGCCTCTGCAGATGAAAATCGATCGGTGGTTCGCGAACGGCGTAGGCATCGTCAAGGACGTGACGGAGATCAGAATGTCGGATGGCGACTTGCTGCGCCGTGTTTCTCTGGAATTGAAAGAGAAACCGAAAGTTGCGCCCCGGCCAGAGGCGAAGCCGCAGCTGGCCAAGAAAATCTCAGCCACGATGGGTAAAGCCCCAATCGGCGAGGGCACCACGCAATTTGACGCGGACACCCCGAAGATTTATGCGCGCTGGCAGGGGCACGGCCTGCGCGAGCAGGCCAAAATTCGCGCGGTCTGGATCGCGGAGAACGTCGGGGACGTGGCGCCGCCCGATTACACGATCGACGAAGCGAGCACGACCGCGAATGGCCCGAACACGCACGGCACGTTTACACTTTCCCGGCCGGAGGATGGGTGGGCGCCGGGAAATTATCGCGTCGAATTTTATCTCGATGCCGACCTGATCGAAACGGTGAAACTCAAGGTCGCTAAATAAGCACGCCCGGGGCGAAGATTGTTGAATCCAAAACCGCGTCCAGCGGCATCCAAATCAAAAAGAAACCACACTTTCCCATGAAGAAGATTTACATCCCGCTCATTGCTCTTGTTGCCCTGTTTGTGTCCGGATGCTGGTGGCCGGGAATCGGAGGCAGCGGCCACATCGTCACTGATAAACGCCCTGTCGCCGAATTTTCCGACATCAAGGCCGGCGGCATGTTTGAGATCGATTGGCACCCGGGCGCGTCATCACTCAGCATTACAACGGACGATAACCTCCTGTCCCACATTGAGAATCGTATCGAAGGCAAAACGTTGCGATTGGACACGCGCGACCAGATTCGTCCTACCCGACGAATCAAGGTTCTAGTCACCAGTCCAAATCTCACGGGCGTGTCTATTAGCGGTGCGGTGCGCTTGAATGCAACGGAACTCAGCGGCCCCAGGTTCTATCTCGATACAAGCGGCGCGTGTCACATTGTCCTGTCGGGCAACGTGGATGACTTAGTTGCCGATATGTCCGGCGCGACCAAACTGGAAGCGAAAGAGTTGCACACTAAGAACGCCGATATTTCCTCGAGCGGCGCGTCCAAGGCGGAGGTTTCTGCAACCGAAACGCTGCGCGTTTCAATCAGTGGTGCGGGCAAGGTCACCTACTTCGGTCATCCCAAGGTCGAACGGCACATCAGCGGCGCGGGGTCGATCAATCCCGGCGACTGACAAGATCGACAACGGAAGGCGGCGCTCAACCATTGCAGCGAATGCCAGACAGGATTTACAAGATTCACCGGATTAAGATTGCGTTTCCGAATTCAGAATCAATCCCAGCCGACCAGTCAATTTCTCACCTATCGTAAGCGGCTTACGATGCCATGTAAGTAAAGCGAATCTTAGACAGGATTTACAGGATTGACCGGATTAAGATGGCAAGCAGTTCTGTAGGGGAAGCAGTTTGCTTCCCAGAGGGACGCTAGCAGCGTCCCCTACACTCGGAAATTCGAGAATGAAATGAAATGCAGAAGACGCAGATAGCTGCGCGAACGCGGTAACTGATCCTTGTTTTCGTTAGGTCGCTCACACATCGCACGAATGGATCGTCGATTTCGGAAGGCAAACCGGATTGCGTTGCAATCCTCGGAGGCTTAATGTTTTAAACCATGGGAGACCCTCGAAACGTCGCGCACAATAAGCGGGTCGCGCAGGAGAAGCACCATAAAGGCGCGGAGCCTGGGAAGAAGAAGCACGTTCAGTCGGAAGGCGGCGGCGCGGCGCAGCCTGGTGAGACTCCCAAGCAGGATCACAAACCGGACCCGACGCAGCACGAGAAGTCGCTTGCCGTTCTCGCCAAACTCAGGGAGATGGAGTTTCATTCACGCGGCAACATCGAAAAGCTGGCCGAACTCAGCTTGACGATCGAGGACGAGCTCAAGCAGAAGGCGTTCGTTGAATCCATCGGAGCGCTTTACTCCGCGCAAGACGCTTTTCATTCC
>JBEEGY010000298.1:0-5876 GCA_041167145.1 Verrucomicrobiota bacterium | reverse complement strand
TAAACTACGAGAAATTAGATTGACGCGGCAGCCGCTAGCTCCTCAAGCTCCCAACCGGCAACTCACGCGTTGCGAGGGAGTGCGGAAGGATCGTGACAGGAGACATGTGGGTTTCGACTCAAGCCTGCAAATAATCCTATGAAAACTAGAACTCCCAGCATAAACGTTTGGCCCCCATTTTTTCTATGAATCGCGCCGGCTCTTGTTGTTGCCGCGTGCTGTCCACGCCAGGCTCGTAAGCTCTGCTAAACGATCAGTTCCCAATGATTCCGAAAGCGATCCAAACGGGATGCATCGCTCTTCTCCTTTGTTCTTGGCATGTTGCAAGCGCTCAAAGCGTTACGCTCTCCTGGGATCCCAATCTCGAGCCTAACATCGCTGGTTACCATGTCTTTTATGGTAACACTAGCGGGAGTTATACGCAGGCAATTGATGTTGGAAACACAGCCACCGCAACTATTTCTGGTTTACAAAACGGAATCAGATATTTCTTCGCCGTCACCGCCTGCAACACTGATGGGCTCGAAAGTTCTTTCTCAAAAGAAGTATCGTACCCTTCGCCCGGTCACATCAATGTCTCGACCCGCGCTCTTGTAAATACCGGTGACAATGTGTTGATCGGTGGCTTCCTCATCAAGGGGGATGAACCAAAAAAAGTTGCTCTTCGGGCACTCGGTCCCTCCCTGGCTCTGGCTGGCGTAAACGGCGCAATCGCTGACCCGATCCTCAAACTGCATGATTCCACTGGTGCGGTGATCGCTTTAAACGATAACTGGGACCCGAATGACCAGAACCTAATCGCGGTAGGCCTAGCACCGCTCGACAGACACGATTCAGCCATAGTCACTACCTTACCAGCTGGCTCGTACACAGCTGTCGTCTGCGGCGTAAACAATACTACCGGGGTCGCATTGTTCGAGCTGTACGATCTCGACCCGGCGAGTTCGAGACTCGTTAACCTGTCGACGCGAGCAGATGTGGAAACAGGAGACAACGTGATGATCGCCGGTGTAATTATCTATGGCAACCAGCCGGCGACGGTAGTGGCTCGTGCCATCGGACCCTCCCTTACGGCTCATGGCGTTTCAGGCGCATTGCAGAATACCATTCTCGAGCTGCACGACGGTAACGGGTCTCTTATCTTTCAGAACAGCGGGTGGCGCACAGCGCAGGAACAACAGCTTCTCCAATTCGGACTCGCGCCCTCCGACGATAGGGAATCGGCCATCATCGCGACGCTCCAGCCTGGTAATTACACCTTCATCGTTAGAGGCGTCGGAGACACGAGTGGCGTCGCGTTGGTCGAGCTTTACAACCTCACGGAAGCCCTCGAGAAGATGTTAACGCCAGCGGTGCGTTGATGCGGCGTTTTCATTAGCCGGCAACAGCCGTGACCAAAAAGCGAGGAGAGAAACGCTCTGCCTTCGCGATAACAATAACGTGGTCTCCGAAAATCACGGTTTGCTTTCGCTATTACTCCCGCACATCCGTTACCCTTGGGAAGGCAAGCGGACGGACAAACCCTGTTCGCGGGACGATCTCGTGTCAGCATCGGCACGTGTTAAGCTATCAACTCATACACCATGCTGCACAAACAGCTCCGGTTGATCGTAGTCGAAGATCACGCCAACAGCGCCGAAGGCCTCAAGAGATTTCTCACCGCCATCGGGTACCAAGTCTTTATCGCGACGGATATGCAGTCCGCCCTCAGTCTTGCCACCGCCGTTGAGTTTGATGTTCTGCTTAGCGATCTCGGTTTGCCGGACGGAACTGGATGGGAGTTGATGAAACGGTTGAGTGCGGAGCGTCGTATTCGCGCCATCGCATTCAGCGGGCACAATTCAGCGGCCGACGTGCAACGAAGCGCAGAGGCCGGGTTCCTCGAACACATACCGAAACCGCTCTGCCCAGAGAGGCTCTGTGCCGCAATTGATCGAGCTGCCGCGGCGGCGTGATCTCCGGCGGTTACGCTTACCATATACCGCGAGGGTCTTGGCCTCAGATCGGAAGCCGCGCGTTTCTAATGTTCGCTTCTCCCGTTTAGTTCAATCAGTCGAGACAAGGGACAGCCAATTGCTTGCTGAAGTCGTTGAATGGTTTCCGACCGAACATTGAGCTGACCGGACTCTATTCTGCAAATCGTTCGGACGTTCAAACCGGCGAGCTCAGCTAGTTTTCCCTGACTAATTAAACGCGCCACTCGTTCTCGGCGAAGGTTGCTTCCAAAGATCTTCAGGGCAGTCTCGTCCTTACGGTCGTGAGGTTGTGATAACGACGGGTTTTTCAAGACATCGATGTTTGTCTGCAGCCAAACTGCAATAAGAGACAGCTGGCAGCGGTGGGCGGTTACATCTGACCGCTAGTTTCCGGGAGCGGCATGTAACCAATCCGGCCGGTTAGTTGTCTTTAATCGTGATGTCAGCGTGACCGGGGAAGAATTCTGCGCCCAATAAGCGCCGCAACAAACAAGCAAACTATGGAACCGACAATTACTCAAAATGGAGCCCTATACCTCGTGCAACACGAACGACCAGGCTCCGAACCGCGGCGGACGCAATTTCTTCGCCGTCCGGCCTCAAAGAAGTCCGAAGTCAGATCTAAGAATCTCGAGAAGTTGCGTTGCTCGCCGCGATATCATGTCGATGACGGTCGCTGACTCTGACCTTGCTCAGTTTCGCTGAAGAGCGTCTGCAAGCTGATGAAAGCCGTTTCGCATTCCCTTGTCTTCAGCATCGCGGCGACGACGCTTGGCACAGCAGTGTGCGTTGTCCTCTTCATTGCCCTCGCCTGGCTCGTTCGGGCGGACATCGCCCCGTCGCTAAATTTGCCATCCTCGCAAGCCTCAGTTATGGCGGGAACAGGACTTTCGCCCTGATCCCTTAGCGTTTGCGCTTCGCTACGGTCTACGATTTGCGTCGCGCCGAAATCAATCCTTTCTATAAGAGAACGCCTTAATCGGGCATCAGAATTTGGATTAGGGAAATTACCCCCTGGCGTGGCAATTATGATTGACTTTGGTTTCTACATCCAATCACAATGCGCCAATCGAAGAGAATTGAACACATCCAACCCACACAAAGGAAAAAAGAAGTTATGACAAAATGGTATCTGGCGGTTTTGGGAATTGTCGGCATGGCAACGGCAAACGCGGATATTATTCCAACGCTGTCGTCCACATCTCCGACTGGCGGCAACTTTACCTGGAATTATTCTTCCAACGTCACGGTCGATCAAATGGTCACGTCCGGTGATTTCTTCACCATTTATGATTTCGGTAGTTTCGCCACCGGTTCGAATTTGCAGCCGGTTGGCTGGACGTTTTCCTCATCCTTAATCGGCACTAACCCGGCCTTGGTCAGTCCGATAGACGATCCAACAAAATTGAATCTGACCTGGACGTACATCGGCGCGCAGCCAATCACAGGGTCTGCCGCGCTCGGAATCTTTTCGGTTGTAACGAATACAAATCAAACCCGCACCTCCGACTTCGCCAGTTCGGCGACGAAAACTTCGGATCCGAACGGATCGAAAGTCGCCAACATCGGCAGCATTTCGGTGCCGGTGCCCGAAATGTCGGCCCTGCTCCCGATCTTGAGCGTGTGCGCTGCTAGCGTTTTCGCTTCGGTGCCGACGTTACTGCGTCGCCGAAAATCGGTCTAGGCATATAAACCAAGGGTGTCTCTTCCCGTAGCCACGGCGTGGGCGTGGTGGCTATGTAGAGATTGGAATATGAGTTTGCTTGATGTTGAAGCAACCGCGCAGGTAACACTGGCGACGAAACCACCGATGGTCACTCCCGATCTGCTGGGTGGTAACAAAATAGGAGCAAGGATTTCGCGATCCCGACGAAAATTGCTGCGATTTATTGCTCTGGAGACCTCGGCGCTTCTTCTTCTCGTGACATCAATCATTGCCGGAACTTCACCGGCGCTCGCACAGGAAGGCCTCACACTTCCCTTTGAAATACTGTTATGGGTTGCAATAAGCGCTATAACGGTGATTCCGGTCTTTTTCTATGGGTTGCCCCGACGCGGTTTCCGGGTGCGTCGGTATTAATTAAAAAGACTGTACAGCAAGACGGCCCTCAGAAAATTTCAAGCGGACTGACTGAATCGTTCAGGCGTTGGAACGCGTGCAGTCTTGCAAAACCTGAGCAAGACAGGCCAGGCGCACTTTCAATTGTGAAGACTCTGGCAGCGCGTACGGGAGTCGAACCCGTGCACCAGCCTTGAGAGGGCTGTGTCCTAACCACTAGACGAACGCGCCATAATCAACAGCGCTGAGTTTACCGGTGGAAGCAGTTTCGGCAAGCTGCCGGCCAGCCGAAAATCAATGCGGCTTTGTCGGCGTTGCGCTCGGACCGGGCCGGACTCGCGATTGCGCCGTGCGGCCAACGTTGGCCGATTCCATGGCGTCGAGGCGTGGTTTCATCGCCGGACTCATGGGAAGTCGCCGGATCCGCGCATAATAAAGTTTGTAATATCCTCGAAGACGTTCGCGCTTTTCCAAATCGGTCCGCGCTGCTTCGGCCGCCTTTTTCGCCGCAATCAAATCCGGATCATTCGCTACCTTGTTCCGTAATTGCCTCCATTCCACCTGCAGCCGTAGCTCATCACCCGCTTTTCCCATTGACGGTTGCTTAAAGGCCTCGTCCAGTTGCGACAACTCCGGAACACTGGCCGGAGTTGGCGTCGGGTTATTTTGTTCTGTCCGCTTCGACGCAAGATCGAGATCAGCGGCTTCCTGCGCGAAAATGAAGCAGGGAGCAGCACACGCAATTGAGGTGCAAATCGAGACGACGATTGATTTCATTCCAAGTCCATTGAAACGGTCGGGGTGAATTGACGCGGCAGCAACCTCTCGGTCTCGAGTTACGCAGGACTTTGTTCGCGTGCGTAGAGTTTATGGATGCGCGAAGCGTCGCATCGTGTTAAGCATGCAACGCATTGCGGGGTGTAGCTTAGCTTGGTAGAGCGCCTGGTTTGGGACCAGGAGGTCGCAGGTTCAAATCCTGTCACCCCGATTTGAATCGATCACCAGCAGGAAAACCAAGTTGCATCCCAACGATCCTGGCCGATAATCTCGGGTCTCGACTCAATGCAGCCTTCCGCTGCCTCCCTTCTCTTCACGCTTTCGCCGCATGTTTAAGCACGAAAAAGTTCAGCTTTTTATTTTCGTCGTACTAATCGGATTGCAGGTATTGGGTCTAATCGGCCTTCTCCATCGCTTTCAGATTTCTTATCTACCAATCATGCTGGTGGTCTTTTTTGCGGGCGGCATCAGCACGACGCTTTATCTGCATCGCTACCTCACTCATCGTGGTTTCGAGATGCCGGAGTGGCTCAAGTTCCTTTTTGCAACTGGGTCGGCTGTGACCCTGGCGGGCGACCCGGTCATGTGGGTCGGCGATCATCGTTATCACCATTTGAAGTCGGATACCCATGAAGACATTCACAGTCCAATGCACGGATTTCCCTACGCCCACATGATGTGGCTGGTGCGCAAGCCGGCCGGTTTCCGCGAACGGTCAAAGCGTTATGCGGCCGACGTGCGGAAAATCTGGTATTGCCGCTTGTGGGAAAACTCAGCGCTTTACGTCCTGCCGCATCTCTTCGTAGCGACGGCGCTTTGGTTTACTTTCGGTTTCGCCGGAATGTTGTGGTGCCTCTATGTGCCGATGCTTTTCATTTACAACGTCACCTGGGCGGTCAATTCCATCTGCCATATGCCGCGCTTTGGCTACCGCAGCTTCGACACGACCGATCAAAGCCGAAACAACTACTTCATTGGCATCCTTGGATTTGGCGAGGGTTATCACAATAATCACCACGGGCAACCGCGTTGCGCCGCTCATGGTTTGCGCTGGTGGGAATTCG
>JBEEGY010000297.1:0-12514 GCA_041167145.1 Verrucomicrobiota bacterium | reverse complement strand
TAATCCGGCAGCAAAGAGCAACATGAGCGAGAGCGCGATTTGCGCCATGACCGAGATGTGGCGCGGCGCGAAGAACCGACTGAAGCGTCCGCTGCGCGCCGGTTCGCCGACCTGCTGTTTGAGATCGGTAACGAGATCGGCCCTGGTCGCTTTGAGCGCGGGGCCGAGGCTGAAGAGCACGGTTGCAGCCAGGCAAAACAAAAACGTCACGCTGAGCACGGCCGCGTCCGGTGCAAGGTCGACAACGAACGAAAAGTTCACATTGCCAAGCAAACTGGCGAGCGAGTGCAGCAGGAGATTGTTGCACCAGACGCTGAGAATGAGACCGACCACGCCGCCGCAGGCCGCGAGCAGCAAACCTTCACAAAGCAATTGCCTGACGATTCGCCAGCGGGACGCGCCGAGCGCGAGACGCAGCGCGATCTCTTTCGCACGTGCGGTGCCGCGAGCAAGCAACATGTTGGCCAGATTCAGACACGCGATAAGCAGGACTGCACCGGCCATGCCCATTAGCAATGTGCCGATCAACGTGATTGGGCCGTCGTCCTCCGGCGATGTGCTCAAACTGAACCGAGATGGCTTCTGAATTTGTAATTCACGCGCAAATTCGGAATCCGGCGGTTGCATGGCGTTGAACCTTTGCGATAACACCGGCAGCCGCGATGACTTCGCTGTCTCGATCGTTAGGCCACTTCGCATGCGTCCGACGAGGTTGAGCGCATAATTTTTCGGATCCGCCAAATCGTGCATCGTCTCGGAATCGCCGAAGGCGGAACCGAGCTGCGATCGGATGCCAAGCGGCACCCAGATATCGGGCGCGATCAACGCGCTCGCGCCGCTGAATCCCTCCGGGGTGATGCCGATCACCGTGTAGGGCTGGCCGTTGATCTGCAGAGTGCTGCCGACAAAATCGTTGCGGCCGCCCTGTCTCTTCCAGAATCCGTAGCTCGCCACGACGACAGGAATGTTCGCGTTCGGCCGGCATTCCTCCGCATTGTAAAATCTTCCACGGAAGGGCTGCACACCCATTAACGAGAAAAAATTCTCCGAAGTCAGGAACGCGAAACTGCGCCGCATCTCGTGATCGCGTCCGATGCCGGCAACCGCGAATTCGAGCGCGGCAAGATCGACAAACAAATCTGCGCCATTCTCGCGAAGTTCTAGGTACTCCGTATGCGAGAACTGGCGATAATCGTGGTTCGCGTTTTGCCTGCACGTGAAAACGTTCACCACCTCCTGCGGCCGCACCGGTACCACCGGCCGCAGCACCGCCCCGTTGATCAGCGCAAAAATGGCCGAGTTAACGCCGATGGCGAGCGCGAGCGTCAGCACCGCAATCGCAGTAAATCCCGGCGCCTTGATCAACTGCCGGAAAGCAAACTTGAAATCCTGAATCATCGAATCCTCACCGCATTTCCAATGGGATGCGGAAGACGCGGATTTGGATTCAGGTTATTTGCCTTTGCCCGAATCCTCTCGCACGAACGGGTGTTCGAACGAGCAGTAGAAGAAGAAGCCGTAATCGGGTGAATCGGAGGTGAGGCCGATAGGAACGGCGACGCCGACGACGAGTTGTGCGTCGTTTGGCAGATTGAAAGCGTAACGGGCGCCGGGCGAAATGAGCGCGGTGACGGTACGCTCGATGTTGCGGGCAAGAGCCTCCTTCGCCGAAGGGGCTACGGCGGTCGAGTCGACATCTTGTTCCTAGTTAGCGATGGATTCGAGCATGAGGTTGAGGTTCCTGCTCACCGCGTAGATGGCGCTGCGGCCAAGATTGTAATTCCACAGGTCGCGATCGTTTACATCGGGGAAGAGCGTCGTGCCGGCGTTGAAATGCAGAGAGATGCGGTCGCTGACAATTTTGCTGAACGGCAAATTGATTTCGTAACCGAGCTGGTCGTGTCCGAAACCTTTGTCAGCGTTCCCGAGCGGAGTGACGAGAGAGAAGCGTGGCGCGAAGGCGTGCGTGCCTTCGCCCTCCATCAGAGCTTGGAGCCGGTAATTGAGCCGGACGTCTTCGAATCCATTCTCGTTCTCCGCGAACATGTGCGGCACGGTGTAGGAGAACTGGTGCGTCTAACCGGCCATTCCTGAGTGAAATCTGGGGTGATTTCTTTTTTGCCGTGCGTGAAGAAGACCGGGACGTTGAGAATGTGCTGAACCACGCCGGCCTCCTGGTTGTAGGCCTCTTCGACGAAGAAGGAATTATCCTGAATGCCTTTTGCGGTTGGCTCGGCGGCAACGCAGACTACGGCGCCAAGCAAGAACAGACTTAGCCACAGATGAACGCGGATTAGCACGAATTGAGATTGAGGGTTGATTCGAAAAATCCCAGTTCTGAAATCCATGTTTCATCCGTGTAAATCCGTGGCTGAAAAATCCTTGCAACGCGAGTCGATTCATTCAATCTCGCGGTATGGCCGATATGCGAGCACCGTCGCCATCGCCGAAATCGCAGCCATCTTTTGGCAAAAGGCACAGCACGATCATCAAATTCATAAACCGATCGCTGCTCCGGTTCAGAGACCCGCGCTAGCCACGGCTGGCGGATAGCGCTACCAGTCAGTTCGCAATGAAATTGGGAAAACAAAAACTCGCTACATTCTTGGGCGTTCTTGTGGTGCTTACCTATACGCCAGGTGTAAGAGGGGCCGATGCCGAGATCCCATTCAAACAACTTAGTTTCGAAAGTAACGGGAAGCGGATTCCGATCGACTTATACGAACCGGCCGGTGACGGCGCCCATCCCACCATTCTGCTTTTATACGGCGCGGGCGGATTGGTGTTCGACGGCTCAAGAATGCGGGTAGCGGCGCAGCGGTTCGTTCGCGCCGGCTACACCGTTTATCTCCTTCATTACTTCAATCAGACCAGGACGCTGGCCGCTCCTCCCTGGACGATGCGGAAGAACTTTGCGACCTGGCTGCAGACCGTTCGCGAATCAATCGGCTGGATTGAGCGGCAACAAGGCTCTTCAACGCCGATTGGCATTTACGGTTTTTCGCTGGGAGGATTTCTCGCGCTGGCGGTCGCATCGGACAATCCAGAGGTCGGCGCGGTTGTCGAACAGGCTGGCGGCATCGCTGATGAAAAATCGCAACCCATCGGTCATATGCCATCTCTTCTGCTTGTGCACGGGGGGCGCGATCGATGGGTGCCGTTCAAAGAGTATGCGGAGCCACTGGAGGTTGCATTGCAAGAGCACGGGATAAAATTCGAGACGCGATTTTTTCCGCTGGAAGGCCACAAATTCAAACCTGCTGCGTTGGAAGATGCACGCGCACACGCCATAAACTTTTTCCGACGAAACCTGCATGACGGACATCGGTACACTCAGCGCGCAGCCGAAAAGCCGCGATAAATGTCGATCCATTCGGCTACCGCTCAGGACAAGTTCTTAGCGAGGAGCTAGAACTTTACCGTGAGTTGCACGGCGACCACGCTAGCACCGAGTGAAGGGTCCGCGTCTTCGCAGTTGAAGCTGTATTGGATTTTCGCCTGGAGGTTGTTGGTGAAGCGATAGCCGACCGCGGCGTCAACGCGCCAAATGTCGTTGCCCCATTTCACCCACTCGCCTTCGTCGCGCACGGTGCCATAAAGTTGCTGGTTCCAACGAAGCGCGGCGAACAATTGCGGAGTGATTTTGTATTTCGCTTCCAGATAGTAGGAAAAGGTGTCGGCGTCGCCGACAATCGGGACTTCGAAACGCGCTTCATAGAATTCCGCCCACAATTGGAAATGATGCCAGGCGAACGAGACGTCCTGCGCGAGAACAAGCTCACGGTAGTCGCCAACGCTATCTCCGATGGGGAGCGTGGGTCCAGCTTCGGGGAGTAAATACGGGCCGGCGCTCACGGAAAAACCGACGTTCCACATTTCGTTTGGACGAAAGCCAACGCGACCGCTGAAGGTTGGATCTGAAAAATCCACCTGGGTGGCGTCCCACGATTCCGGCCGCGAAGAGAGCGAGCGGTTTTTCATTTCGGCGGCGTAATCGAATTTGCCGAGCGAACCGGAAATGGCGACGCCGGTGGCGTAACTCGGGCCCCAGATAATGGGAAGGCGCATGTATTTGTCGGAGTAATCCGGCGTGTTGTATTCGCCGACATGTCCCCAATAGAAAAGCGTATCCACCTGATCGACCGCAACACTGTCCCAGATGCCAGTTAGATTTTCATAAGGCAGCGGAGCAGTGACGAATGGGTTGTCCCATGAGTAATGCCGCGGCACCCAATTGCCGACGACAGTGCCGAACTTGCCGAATTGAATATTGATCGCCGAAGTATCGAGCGGCGTGTAGCGCAGAAAATATTCATCGAGTCGCACCTGCGCGCCCGCGTCAGACGGATCGAAATGACGATCGACGCGCGCCTGTACGAAAACGTTGAGATGCGAAGTGAAGCTCGCGTCCAGAAAAAGAGAGAGTCGGGGATTAATGAGAAAATTGTCCTCCGTAAAGATGAGACCCGGGGCCGGTTGATCGAGATAATAACCCTCGAGATCGAGCAAGCCGGTAATCTGCAGGCTGAACTTCCCGTCCGGACTATGGATCGACAACTTATCGTGCAGTTGTTCGAAAAAATCCCCGGCCACGGCGGGAGTAAGTGCAATCAACGACAGACAAAACGCGGCGGCGTTTCGAAAAAAAATGAGATGAGATGGAAGACGCATTTAGGCCGCATGCAGAAGGTTTTCGATCGTTTTGCGCAGCGCATTTAGGCTAATTGGTTTGCTCAGAACAACATCAACATCGCGCGGCTGCGCCCCGGTTACTTCGATGAGGGCGCCGAAACCGGTGAGCAACACGACAGGAATATTCGGATTGGCCTGTTTGATGAAGGAAGCCATTTGATCGCCGCTCATTTCCGGCATGGCGCGATCGGTCACGACGAGATCGAAGCGCTGTGTCTTGAAGCGTTGTAACCCTTCGCGACCGCTGTTTGCGGTGGTGACGCGATGACCGTCGCAGGCGAGATACATGGAAAGGACTTCGCGCACACGCGGCTCGTCATCGACCACGAGAACGTTCAACGCTTGACCCGCCTTCACGTCCGGGGCCGCGCCTAATTGTGCTGCCGACATCAGCGCGGCGAGCGGCATTCGAATGGTAAAAGTGGTGCCCTGGCCCGGCGCGGATTGAATATCGAGCTTGCCGCGATGGCGTTCGATGATGCCGTAGACCATCGACAAACCGAGC
This sequence comes from Verrucomicrobiota bacterium, assembly GCA_041167145.1. Lineage (GTDB taxonomy): Bacteria > Verrucomicrobiota > Verrucomicrobiia > Chthoniobacterales > UBA10450 > Palsa-1382. The sequence goes on along the minus strand of JBEEGY010000297.1, from coordinate 7,317 downwards.
CCGGTGCCGAGCGCGCCTTTGGTCGAGAAGAACGGTTCGAGACAACGTTGCCGCACCGCTTCGGTCATGCCGGCGCCGGTGTCGCTAACGGAGAGAATGGCCTCGTCATTTTCCGTCGCCGTTTTGAGTGTAATCAGGCCGCCGTCCGGCATGGCGTCCACGGCGTTGAAGATGAGGTTGGTGAGTACTTCGCGCAGAGCTGATTCTTCGCCCGCTACGAGCGGAACATTTTCCAGTCGAGTAGCGACGTCGATGGTGACGCCACTCGCTTGCGCCTGATGTCTCCACTTCGGCTCGGTGAGCGCAACGGCTTGCTCGACGATCTTGGTGAGGTCGATAACGGGGAATTCTTCGTTACTTTCGAGCGGCCGATAAAATTCGCGGAGACGGTGCACAACACTGGTGGCGTCCTGCGCGGCTGTGCGCAACATCGACAAGCAACGCTGCGTTTCATCCTTATTTTGAAGCACAGCCGGATTCTCGATGAGCAAATCGGTAAACCCGAGAATGGGCGTAAGCGCATTGTTGAAATCATGGGCGATACCGCTGGCCATTTGTCCGATGGCGCTAAGCCGCTCCTGCTGGATGACCTGTTGTTGGGTTGTCTTTAGCTCGGTGAGTGTTTTTTCCAGTTCGCGGTTTGCTTTGCGCAGATCCTGTTCGGCGCGCTGGCGTTTCGTGAAATTTTCGACCGAGCCCGCGACAATCTTTTTCACCGGTTCGGACAAGTTTTTGGAGATGAGCAAGCTAGCTCCGAAGCCGCAAATCAAAACACCAAGCCCGAAGGCGATGATCTTCCAACGCAGAATCTGTTGTTCGCGCAGCGAATTGGCCAGCGGGTAGAGACAAACCTCATAGGCGGGCGCGAATTTCGTTTCGGGATCGAGCGCCTTGTAAAAGAGTAGATGCGGGCCGTTCTCGAGCTTAAGGAAGAAGTGTCCGGCCGGCTCAAGCAACATCTCTTCGTTGACGTGTTGCACGACAAGATGTCGATCCGATGCGCTCAAGCCGTCGATATAAAGTTGACGATTGAGCCAAATTCCGTTTTTAATTTCGTCGCTAGGTGCAGTCGTTTGTTTGTTTTCGTTTCCGATGGGAAAACCGAGGACGAGCGCGCCGAGAGGTTTATTGTCCCAATCGACAATTTTTGTCAGAACGATCAGGCGCAATGCGGTTGGCTGACTGCCTCTGGCCAAGGCGATGTATCCCGTAGCCTGGTCTTCCATTTGTCGAAAAACTTTGCCCATTGGCGCCAGTGTTTGATCAAGCGCCTCCTGGTCGGTGAGGCCAGCGGCGTGTTCGCCGGGCGGAAGAACGCGACCGTTGTCGCCGAAGAAACGGAAGAACGATGCGCGTAGGACATGGGTATCATTCTGCGCGGCCGTAGTGGGACTGAAGATCTCCTTTAATTCGGTGAGCGCATTGCGGTACAAATCATCGACGTCCTCTTCCTCGAGCGCGGCCCGCATTCGAACGGAGCGCGCGACGGCGCGGCATTTTTCTGTGGTGGCGCCGAGTTGTGCGTCCTGCAAAGCCAGGAAGAAGCGCACCTGATCCTGAAATTGTGCGTTGAGCGCTTCCTGATGCTTGGCCTGAAGATTTTTCTCGGCCAGATAAAGGGTCGCGCCCGTGATCGCCACGACCACGAGCATCATGGCGAGCAAGAGTTTTACGCGGAAGCTGAGGGCGCTTTTAATATCCAAGATCGGGTCCCAGGGTGACGGCTACTTCTCGGCAAGATCGACCTGGACGGTCGCGTTCTCTTTCAACTCGACGGGACGTTCGCGGACGTCGCTTTCACTAATCCATCCTTTAAGAACAAAATGTCCCGCCGGCAGGTGTTCCAGTCGATAATGTCCGTCCGTGTCGGTCTTGATGAAATGAGGCGTTTCCAACACGAGAATCGTTCCGCGCATCCGATCATGAATCTCGCAATGCACAGTAATGACGCCCGGCTTATCGAAGAGAACGCTGCCCGGCTTCTCGTCTTTCCGGTAGCGGCCCAAATCGAATCGCTTCGCCTTGGAATAGGAAAAGACGTTGTGGTAGGTGTCGTCGAGGTTCGGAAAATCAACGGTCGTTCCGACCTGCACAGCCATAAGGTTGGGCATGAAATTAATGTTCTTCTGGGCCATGTGCAGTAGTGATTTCGTCCTCGCCGCGGCGGGGAAATTGCCCTCCAAATATACGATAGCCATTGGCGGATCGACCGGCCCGATGGCGATCTCTGCGCTTGGCTGGTAGCGCTGATTGAGACCGTGCTCGACGGAAGCCTTTGGTAGATGGACACGACCCTCAAGGGTCGCCTGAGGATAAACGGTCCCAATTGTCGCGGCCAAACCGAGCCCAAAGATGAAGGAGAAGCCTATTTGTCCCATGCAACATCCCCGGGGGAGCCAGAAAAATGCCAGTCGCCCGATTAAGGTGGGCGCCCGCCCCTCGGACGGATCCTGAGATTTAGGCGGCGAGGGCGGGCGCGACCTCGATCGGCGTCACAATTCCGTGGAATTTCGTGTAGAGAAACCTCGAAACAGGCGCGTTTTCCCTCGTCATCCCGATGGCGCGCGAAAGTCCGGCCTCGCGCAAGAACCGGAGCGAACTTTCGAGTAACTGCGTGCCGAATCCACGGTTGCGGTACTCCATCAAGATGCAAGGACCGGGTGCAAGATGGTTTTCGGCGTTGGGATCGATCGAGAGGACGGCGGCGCCGATAATGCGCAGACCGTGGCGCAGCGCGAGGCAAGTGCTGGTGGTCGATTCGAAGGCGCGGCCTAACCAGATGTCGATCTTGTATTTCACTTCCTGCATCGCCGGGTTCCAGGCCGGATCTAGAACAAAAGAGGCCAGGACGACTTTGCGCAGCTCGGCCTCGTCTTCTTTGGTAGCCGGAGCGATTTGATAGTGTTCCGGAGTTTGCACCTCAAGCTGCGGAAGCGTGGTCAGATCCCAGGTGAAATGGACCCAGTGGAGTAGCTTGGTCTTTGGCATGTCGATCCAGTTTGGACGTTGAATATCCCGGAACATTGAACTCATTTCGCAGACTTTAGTTGCTCCGAACTCCGAATTTGTTACGCGCCTGCTCGCGTCCCTGGCTGTCGCGTTTAGAGCGATTGGACGCTTTTTAGCATCTCGTTAAAGGAATGATACAACTCGCGATGTTGCGTTGTGCCGCGTCGCAGGACCGGTTTGAAGTTGGCCAGGTCCGAAATGTTAATGATAAGATCGACACTCTGCACAAACGCGCTCATGGCGTCGTTCGTAGCAAAGCGGTGACTGAGCAGAACCACGAAGTGCTCGCGACGTTCGGGGCCGGAGCGGTTGACCATTTCACGCAGGATCGGGTTCGTCTCCAGCTTTGTGTTTTTGAAATTCTCATAAATCACGACTACGTCGTAGCTGTAGGTCTTGAGTTTGAGCAGCACGTCTTCCTCGAAGAGCCCGAGGTGAACTTTGTAAGTCATGTCAATGAGCTGCGGCACGACAATCTTTTGGTATTGCTGGTGATCGACGCAGACGAGCGCTGTGTTGTCGCCGAGGTCGAAGAATGAAGAATCGTGTTCGTGTTCCATATCGATCTTATAGGAAGGCGTTTTCGTGCACGTCGAGGCGCAGACCGGAGTCAAGGTCGCTGTCGATGCCGCGGGCTTTTTGAATCAAATCGATGCCGCGAATGACACGGCCTTTGCGGGAGGCAAAAAGCCTGGCTGTCTCTTCGGAGATGAGGTCGTTTTCGTAGGCGTTGAGGATGGACTGGTCGAACGTCAGCCAGCCAAATGGCGAGCTCGCTTCAATGATCTCGTAGAAGCTGCGGTGTTCGCCCTCGCCCAGCGCCACCGTTTCCCTGGTGCGCAAGTTGTGCCCCATGATTTCGCAAAGCAATTGACGGCCGCCAGCATTCTTTGGTGCCAGACGCTGGCTCACGATATAGCGAAGACTGTCGGCCAAACGAATGCGCAGCTGTTGTTCTTCGCCGAGTGAGAAAAGGCCAAGAATACGATTGATCGATTGGCCGGCGTCGACCGTGTGCAATGTGCTCAGGACAAGATGGCCCGTTTCCGCGGCCATTAGCGCGACTTCGACGGTTGCACGATCGCGCATTTCGCCGACGAGGATGACTTTGGGCGCTTCCCGCAAAGCGGCGCGCAGACCGTTGGGGTAATTATTGAAGTCGTGGCCGAGTTCACGCTGGTTGAAGGTCGCTTTGCGCTTCGGATGAACGAATTCGATCGGATCTTCCAAAGTGATGACGTGCACGGGCTGCGTTTCGTTAATTTCGTTGAGCAGCGCAGCCAACGACGTTGTCTTTCCGCTGCCGGTAGCGCCGGTGACAAGAACCAAACCCGTTTTTTCTTTGGCGATTTCATGGAAAATGGGAGGCAGCCCCAGCGACTCAACGTTTGGCACATGCCCTTCGAGTTTGCGCAAAACAATTGAAAAGTTTCCCTGTTGGCGAAAGATGTTAATGCGAAAGCGCGCCTCGTCGTTAAGCGAATAACTGCAGTCACACGATCCACCGGTCAGATAATCGTAGATCAACCGCCGGTTGCCTTGCATGAGAGTGAGCGCGATTTGCTCGGTCTGATAAGGAGTAAGCGCGTCGATCGGAGGATCGATAAACACTTGTTTGAGTTCACCGAAATCCTCCACTTGTAGCGGATGGCCGGTGGAAAAGTTGAGGTCGGAGATGCCACTGTAGGTCTTCAGCATCGCCGAGAGGATTTTGTCGAGGTCGGGTATTCTCATGGCTTATTCGTCCGAGGCGTCCGCTGGCGGCTCCTTCAGGAACTGGCGGAATTTCTTCTTATCGAGGCATTTGTCGTAGGCTTCTTCGGGCGAGATGCGTGCATGGCGCAAGTGATCCATAATGGCGTCGTCGAGCGGTTGATTCCCTTTTTTCTTGCCGACTTGGATCATGCCCGGGATTTGGTGCGTCTTTCCTTCGCGAACGAGATTGGCGATGGCCACGTCCACGACCAGAATCTCGAGTGCTGCGACACGGCCCGGTTTGTCGATCCGTTTGAAAAGATTTTGCGCGATAACCCCCTTGAGCGACTCGGAAAGCGTCGTGCGAATTTGATTTTGCTGGTGCGTGGGAAACACATCGATGATTCGGTCGACGGCTTTCGCGGCGCTCGAGGTATGCAACGTTCCAAAGACAAGGTGGCCGGTGGCCGCCGCCGTCAGTGCCAGTTCAATCGTCTCGTGATCGCGCATTTCACCGACCAGGATGAGATCGGGGTCTTCACGCAGCGCACCGCGCAAAGCCGAAGCGAAAGACCTTGTGTGAATGCCAACCTCGCGATGTTGCACCAGGCAGCTCTGGCTGCGGTGCACGAATTCAATCGGATCCTCCACCGTGATGATGTGGTCGTGCCGCTGAAGATTTGCGTAATCGATCATCGCTGCCAGCGTGGTCGATTTCCCTGAGCCGGTCGGACCGGTTACCAGGACGAGACCTTTCTTAAGCATCGGGAATCTCTTCAAAACCGCCGGCAAATGAAGATCGTCCACCGTCTGAATATTTGATGGAATCAAACGAAAGACCGCCGAAATGCCGTTTTTTTGCTGGAAAAAATTTGCGCGATAGCGTGCGATCCCTGGAACTTCATAGCCAAAATCGACATCGAGGGTTTCCTCAAACACCTTAATTTTTCCCTCGGGCGCGATCTCATAAACCATCGCCTTCAAGTCGTCATTCTGAAGAGGAGGAAAATCCACGCGGACGAGGTCGCCGTTAATGCGCAGCATGGGCGGATTATTGGTCGAGAGGTGCAGGTCCGAGGCTTTCTGCTCGGACATGAGTTTGAAGAAAGCGTCAATTCGAGCCATGGGTGACCCTCGGTGAAGAAGCTAAATCGATGCCATGAGCCAAGGATTCAGGGCGGGGAATGGCGCATATTAAGTCAACTCTTCCTCAATCCCGGCGCGCAGTTTGGCGGGTGGCATCGAGCGTTGAGCGAACTTGTTCAAGCAATTTTTCCCGCGTGTAAGGCTTTGGAATAAAGCCGCGCAGGCCCTGCGCGAGCATCGCACCGATTTTGCTTTGCTCAGCGAAACCACTGCTCAAGACCACGGCGACGTCGGGGTTGATACCGCGCAGCTCATCGAAAACAGCGTCGCCGTCCATAACGGGCAAAAAGAAATCGAGGATGACCAAGCCGATTCGTTCCCCCATTTTTTCGTAAATCTTTAGCGCCTCAAAACCATCGTGGGCCAAGATTACCTTGTATCCTTCTTCGGCCAGCATTTCGCCGGCGAGGTCCGCGACCTCCGGTTCGTCTTCGACCACGAGCAGGTACTCGCGATTGCCTTTGGGGTTCTTAATCTTGATGTCTGATGGAATCTTTGCGTTCGCGCGACTTGCGGTCTTGGCACGCGACGCATTTAATTCCTCGTTCCCGTGCAACGTTGTCATAGTCCGGGCAATTTGTTGGGCGACCGGGCGCACTGGCGGCGGCACCACGCTAAAAGCGGGGACACCTTTCGCGGTTGCTACTGGAGGAGAGCCTGGCGGCACGGCTTTTCCCGTGGCGCTGGCGAGAATTGTTGTCGTGACTCGATCGAACAATCCTTGCGCGGTCTTGGCTGCCAGTTCAACCCGTTCGCCCAGGAGATCAATGTAATTGTGTTCACCCTTGTGCCGGCGCGCCAGGTCGCAGTAGCGCGCTATTTGCTGCAAGATCGAATTAAGATCTGTCGAAGTAGAGGCGATCCACTTCAAGTCATTGTGATCTAGCATGATGGGGTTAGTCCTCTGGTGATTGATCCCGATACGGCCCTCTTCAAAAGCACGCTCCGTGCCCTCGTCTATGGCTCTTGCGATTCGCAATTCTCTCTCCTGCGCCAACTTAAAACAGCTATTGGCCTGCTCCCTCCGAACCCTGACGCGATGGCGAATGAACGCTACCCTGGCGCTGCGCACGTCTCGTTCCGCGATGCGTTTTACTTCGGTTTAAGCGCCGTGCTCTTGTGCGGACTATTCTTGGACGCCGAGACTTTTTCACAAAATCGAAACCCGCGATTGGAGCGTTGTCTCGGAGTCGATCGATAACGATTATGACGATCAATGGAATCTTGATCATGCCCGCGTCATTGACTGCATGCATGAAGCCACGCGTCCGGCCTCGAATTTAGCAATGATTTCGAATGAAAAGCTTGTCCTGAACGAAGTCGAACAGGTCGAATCGGGGGACGAGGGCGAAGATTGACAAGTACTGTCAATCGCCGGTGCTACTTCCCGAGCGCCGTGCGCAATTCTTTTTTTGCCGACTCAACTTCGCGCGGTTTTTGCTGGCTAAGCAGGATCGCGCGCAGTTT
>JBEEGY010000296.1:0-5219 GCA_041167145.1 Verrucomicrobiota bacterium | reverse complement strand
TGAGAGATCCCTCGACTTCGCTCGGGATGACAGAGAGCAATGGCGCGGCCATCGATCAAGTTAGTCATGCTTCAACTTAGGAGACTCAGCGCGTTTCAACCAGCGCCATCATGGCGTTTTGTAAACGTTTTCTCTCGGCTTCGAATTGCTCAGGCGTAATTGTCGATTCTACGCGATGCAGTGGACCGAAGATGACGCGCACTTTCGAAAATGGCCGGGGCAGGATGAAACGATCCCAACTGTTCACGCGCCAGCAGCTCGAGAACTCCATGTTGATCGGCTGAATCCTTGCGCCCGATTTTTGCGCGAGGAAAATAATGCCCGGGCCTAGTTCGTAAACGGGGCCACGCGGGCCGTCGGGCGTCATCAACACATCGCGTCCGGAATTAAGCACGCCGGCGAGTTCGAGCGTGGCGCTTGCGCCCAAGCGCGAGCTGGAACCGCGCACAACCTGAAATCCGAAGCGCTCGATCAAAGGCGCAATCAAATCGCCATCGCGGCTGGCGCTGATCAAGCCGGCGCCAGGGCGATGCGGCGCGAATTTTTGCAAAACAAACGCAACTAACAAAAGGCGATTGTGCCAGAGCGCGCCGATGTAGTTCTCGGTTACCGTCGTGCCGAGCAAGTTGGAGCGATCGTCAATTTCGTAGCGAAGAGTGCGCGCCCAAAGGCGAAGCAATCTAAATCCAAACGCAAGCAACCACCGCGCGGGCCGACCTTTAATCTTCAACGTTTGCGAGCGGCTGTGGCGGTCTTGTCGGGCCAGCGATAAGCGCGCCGACTGGGAAGACCGATCTGATCAAGGATTCGCCAGACGACTGTGTCGACAAGATCGACGATCGACTTTGGGCGACTGTAAAACGAAGGGATCGCCGGCAATACAACTGCGCCCGCTTCCAACAGCGTCACCACATTGCGCGCATGAATCAGGTTCCAGGGTGTCTCGCGTGCGACCAGAATAAGTTTGCGTCGCTCCTTCAAAAAAACATCGGCCCCACGCAACAACGCGCTCTCACTCGCGCCCGAAGCAATCCGGCCCAAGGTCGCCATCGAACACGGAACGATCACCATGGCATCGAAACGGGCCGAGCCGCTCACGTAAGGAACATTGAGATCATTTTCGGAATGTTCGAGGACACCTTTCGGAATCTTGAAGTTATCCACTTCCTGTTTGGCCACCTGTTTGGCGTGCGCACTCATGACCACATGCACCTCGTGCGCGGAGCAATCGATTTGTTCGAGCAACCGCTGCAAGTAAATAGTTCCGCTCGCGCCAGTTGCGGCAATGACAAATTTCATCCCGAGAATTTAACCTGAGTTTGAATTTAATCGCTATTGGGGGCAATAAGATACGTCATGGTCAAAAAGCTCTTACATACTCGTTATCGCGTGAAGGACCTGGAAAAGACAGTTTCATTCTACAGGGACGTGCTCGGCCTGCGGGAGGTTCGACGGCACACTTCCGGGCGTGGCTCGCAACTGGTATTCTTCAAAGCTCCGGAAAGCGAAGAAGAAATCGAAATCTGCAAGTTCGATGAAAGCGGCCCGGTCGTCGTCGGGCCCGATCTGACCCATCTGGCTTTTGAAGTGGATAACCTCGACGAATTCGCGCGGGCTTCGGCCGCGAAGGGTTATCCGCTTTCGGACGGCCCGCACAAGAGCAGCAGCGGCCGCATCGCGTTTATTGACGCGCCCGAAGGTTACGAAATTGAATTGATTGAGCGGGCGCGCGTCGGATAAGGCATCGCTTGCACGCGCTAGGCCTCTACCGCTAACTTCCCGGCTCGATGAAACTGATACGCACTTGGTTTTCAATTTTCTGCGCATTCGCGCTTACCCTCAACGCGTTTGCCGTCGATCCGGAGCCCGAACAGGAGGTCGTGCGGCCGACTGGCGTAGAAAAGGCACCGAAGTCCAAAAAAACTCTGCCGAAGGCGGAGGCCGTGGAAGAGGGCACGGCCAAGCCGAAAGCAAAGCGCGCAAGATCGACAAAGAAGTCTGAGGAAGATTTCTCACTCGGCCCTCCCGGTCCGGGCAAAGCTGTTCCGGCCACGGGTGCCAAGTCCGTTATGATTGTCGATGCCCGCGACGGTCATATTTTGTACGAAAAAAACCCGGACGAAGTGCGGGCGCCCGCCAGCACGCAGAAATTATTGACCGCTCTCATCATCGCGGAGCATGGCGTGCTTGACCAACCCGTGCGGGTAGAGGCGATCGACACCTTGGCCGAGCCGGTAAAGCTCAATATCAAACCGGGCGACGTCTATCAACGCATCGATCTGCTGCGGGCGCTGCTCGTGAAAAGCCCGAATGACGTGGCGCGTTGCCTGGCGCGCGATCATGCCGGCAGCATTGAAGCATTCGCCGAGGTGATGAACCGCCGTGCCATGGCCTTGGGCGCAACACATTCGCACTTCGTGAATCCAAACGGTCTGCCCATGCCGGGCCAGTATTCGACCGCGCGCGACTTGTCCCTGGTTGCTCGCGCCGCCTATGCCAATCCCACCATCCGGTCGATCGTTTGCCTTCCGCAGCTCGTCTTTCGCTACGCCAATGGCCGGACACGCGAATTGGAAAACACCAACAAGGTTTTGAGGCGATTCCCTTATTGCAATGGAATGAAGACCGGATACACCGAAGCCGCTGGTCATTGTTTAATTTCGAGCGCCTCGCGACCTGGCCGAGACGTGATTGTAGTTGTGCTTGGCGACAGTAAGTCCGGGGTTTGGCGAGACTCCGCGGCCTTGCTGCAGTGGGGCCTTTGGATGTAGCCCCGCTGTGGCGGGACGCCTTATGAGCGATCTTTTCGCGGAGCAGTTGCAAGCGCTTCGCGCGCGTTCGCTGCATCGCAAACTGCGCGAAATCGGCAGCGCTCAAGGCTCGATTGTCGATCTTGTCGGAAAGCGGTTGATCAACTTTTCATCGAACGACTATCTCGGACTCGCTAACGACCAGCGTTTGAGGGAGGCCGCCGCCGCGGCCATCGCCGAGTTCGGCGTCGGCGCCGGTGCTTCCCGCTTGATCAGCGGGACGCAATCCCCGCATTTGAAGCTCGAGAGCGCGCTCGCCAAATGGAAAGGAACACAAGGTGCGCTTTGTTTTAGCAGCGGTTATGCGACAGCGGTCGGAACGTTGCCGGCCTTAGCAGGAAAGAGCGACGTCATCCTGCTGGATAAGTTGTCGCACGCTTCGCTTATCGACGGCGCAAAGCTGAGCGGCTCGATCCTGCGCGTTTTTCCGCATAATCATCTCGGTAAACTCGAGAGCCACCTGGATTGGGCGAAACGCGAACATCCGAATGCACGCATCGTGGTCGTAACCGAATCGGTTTTTTCCATGGATGGGGATCGTGTGCCGTTGCGGGAACTCATCGAATTGAAGAAACGCTTCGGCGCTCTCCTGCTGCTGGATGAAGCGCACGCTGTCGGCGTCGTCGGACCGAACGGACGCGGCCTGGCCGCGGAAGCAGGCCTGAATGAAGATGTCGATATTCAAATGGGAACGTTGAGCAAAGCGCTCGGCGTCAGTGGCGGTTACATTTGCGGCAACCGGAGCTTGATCGAATGGCTTATCAATCGCGCGCGATCTTTCATCTACTCCACCGCGCAACCGCCCGCGTTGGCTGCGGCGTCGCTCGCCGCCGTAGAATTCCTCGCTTCGCCCGAAGGCGAAGAGCGCCGGCTGATCCTTTGGAAGCGGATCGAGCTGATGCGCAAAAATTTGCCGCAAGATCGACAAACATCTTTTGCGGCAGCAAGGGCGCAACCGGCCAGCGCGATTTTTCCGTGGATGGTGGGGGACGAACAAACCGCGATCGATCTCTCGCGGGGTTTACAGGCGGAAGGTTTTCTCGTTCCGGCGATTCGTTATCCGACCGTCGCAAAAGGAGCGGCGCGGTTACGTATTACCGTAACCGCGTCGCATGACGAAGCGCAGATTGAAGCGCTGGGCGCGGCGCTGATTCGACTCGCCGGCGCGAACTAACTTAAGGGGTTCGAGAGGAGGCCCAGTAACGGAGCAATGGTGTGGGCACCATCTTGGGGTTGCGCTCCGGATCAGTCGGTCCCTCCGCTGGGATGTCTTCGGGACCTTCCGCTGGCGGTGCGGGTTCTCCCGCGACCGTTGCCGTCGTATCGGCGGCGGCGTACTTGTTCATCAAGCGCTGCTCGAGAGTCTCGTGCTGAGCGGTGGTTTGAGTGGTGGAACAAGCGGGAAGCAAGGCGAGGCCGAGCAAGCAAGTAGCGATTTGAATTTTCATGACTCCGTAAGTGCAACAGTCGGTTTATGCCGACGGTCTTTATAATTACTATATTTTGGCTGCGAAAGGCAAGTACCTTTTTTCAGGGCTATAAGAATCTTTCCAGGATCGGTTTTAGCCGCTCGATCGTCGCCACGGGCCAAAGCTTACGGTCTGTCGTTAGAGCCGAATCCAGCGCGCTGTGTTCCGGCCAATTAGCCTTTGTCGGGATACGGGGGATAAGATCGACAAGGACTCGCCTGGCCGTCTCGGCGTTTGCGGTGAGATGGCCGAAGACAGCCTGCGCCGAGACCGGTTCGTCCTCCACTTTCCAGCAGTCGTAATCGGTGATCATCGCCATGGTCGCGAGTGCGATCTCGGCTTCGCGCGCCAGCTTCGCTTCAGGGAGATTGGTCATGCCGATGACGTCGAAACCGTGCCGGCGATTCAGCTCCGATTCCGCCCGCGTCGAAAAAGCCGGACCATCCATGTTCACGTAAATGCCACCGTTGTGAACTTTGATGCCGAGTTTCGTGGCCGATTCCGCGATCAAATTACGCAGATCGTTGCTGATCGGATCAGCGAAGGAAATGTGCGCGGCGATCCCGTCCCCGAAGAAGGTGTGAGTCGATCGCAGACTGGTGCGGTCAAAAAATTGCGACGGAAGCAGAACGTCGCGCGGTGCATATTTTTCCTGCAAGCTTCCGACGGCCGTGACGGCAATGATCCAACGCACGTTGAGCGAGCGCAGCGCGTAGATGTTGGCGCGATGGTTCAGCTCGTGTGGCAAAATGCGATGGCCGCGGGCGTGCCGCGGCAAAAAATAGACCTGACGGCCGCCCACCTGGCCGCCAATCAGCGCGTCGGAGGGCGCGCCAAAGGGAGTGTCGATCTTGTGCTCGGCGACGTTCTGCAGCCCGTCTATTTGGTACAAGCCGCTGCCTCCAATGACGCCGATTGCCGGTGTGCCGTCTTTCATTCC
>JBEEGY010000295.1:0-3643 GCA_041167145.1 Verrucomicrobiota bacterium | reverse complement strand
TCATGAGCGGCAACATCTGTCGCTGCGGCGCCTACCCGAACATTGTGGCCGCTATTCAGAGCGTGCGGAAAAATTCGAAACCGCCGAAACCAGCATGAAGACTTTTGCATTCACCCGGGCGAACGATAACGCGCAAGCGATTGCGATGGCGTCCAAGGCGAGCACGGCACAACAAGGCGCGGACATTCGCTTCATCGGCGGCGGGACCACACTGCTCGATTTGATGAAGTTGAACGTCGAGCAACCAAAGACCTTGATCGACATCAACCGTTTGTCGCTCGACAAGATTGAAGCGCTTCCCGACGGCGGCCTTACGATTGGTGCAAGCGTGCGCAACTCGGATCTGGCTTACCACCCGCTGGTTCGTAAAAATTACGCGGTTCTTTCGGAGGCGATCTTGAGTGGCGCGACGGCGCAGCTCCGAAACATGGCGACTACCGGCGGTAATTTACTGCAACGCACCCGCTGCATGTATTTCCGGGAAACAAATATGCCGTGCAACAAACGCGAGCCTGGCTCGGGTTGCGCCGCAATCACCGGAGCAAATCGCAGTTTAGCGATTCTCGGCACGAGCGAACATTGCATCGCAACGAATCCGTCCGACATGAACGTGGCGATGGCCGCACTCGAAGCGACTATTCACGTCCGCGGACCGAAAGGCGAGCGCAGTATTCCGATTGGGGATTTTCACCTTTTGCCCGGCAACACGCCGCAACGTGAAACGGTGTTGGAGCCGGGCGATTTGATTACGCATGTCACGCTTCCGCCGCCCACTCCTGGCAGCCGTTCTCTTTATTTAAAACTGCGGGACCGCGCTTCCTACGAATTTGCGCTCGCGTCAGCGGCGGTAGTGATCACAGCTTCGAATGGCAAAATCTCGCGTGCGCGCATCGCGCTCGGAGGTATTGGCACCAAGCCTTGGAGATCGACCGAAGCCGAAGGCGAACTAATGGATCAACCGGCGAACGAGTCGGTCTTTCGAAAAGCGGCAGAGGCGGCGTTGCGCGGCGCGAAGCCACAAAGCGAAAACGGTTTCAAGGTTGAGCTGGCCAAACGCTGTCTCACTCACGCGCTGATACTCGCGACCCAAACTGCCTAACGAGTAATCGAACATGCCCACACCGGAAACTGCAACCACATCGCCGATCGGCCGCAAGACGCCGCGCGTGGATGGGCCGTTGAAGGTCAGCGGTAAAGCGATGTACGCATCGGATTTTCATTTTCCCGGAATGCTCTACGCCGTTCCGGTCGAGGCAACGATCGCAAATGGCCAGGTCCAAAAGCTCGAAATCGCAGCTGCGGAAAAGATGCCCGGCGTGCGGGCTGTTCTTCATCGCGCAAATATTGGAAAGATCTTCCGCTCGACTCCGGGCACAGGATTTGAAGGCATCTGTATCGAACGGCGCCCGCCGTTCGAGGACGATGTCATTCGTTACTATGGCCAGTACGTCGCGCTCGCGGTGGCGGACACTTTTGAGAGTGCCAAAGCGGCCGCCGACGCGGTCCGCGTCACTTACTCCAAAGAAAAGCCGAACGTCGAAAGCGATCTAAAAGCCGAAGAGGACCCGGAAACAGTTTCCACCAGCTACGGTCCGGAGAAGCGCTTGCAAAGCGAGCGCGGCAATCCCGATGCCGCTTTCGCGAGCGCGGCTGTCAAGCTCGATCAAACTTACGTCACCCCGGCCGAGACGCACAATCCCATCGAGCTCCAAGGCGCGACCGCGATTTGGGACGGTTCAACATTGACCCTCTACGAGGAATCGCAGGCGATCTTCAACATGCGCGGTGTGCTCGCGCAGATGTTTGGTTTGCCGAAAGAAGATGTGCGAGTCATCACGAAATTCGTGGGCTCGGGTTTCGGCAGCAAGCTCTGGCCCTGGACTCACTGCCCGTTGGCCGCGGCAGCGTCGCGACAGTTAGGCAAGCCAGTCAGGCTCGTCCTCAGCCGCAAGATGATGTTTCAGTCCGTCGGTCATCGCGCGCACACCCAACAGCGGGTGCGGCTCGGCGCCACGCCGGACGGCAAGCTCGTTTCACTCCAACACGATTACGTGTATCACCGTTCGATACTCGATGACTATCACGAGAATTGCGGCGAAGCGACGGCCTTCCATTACAGCGTGCCCAATCTGCGAGTTAGGTTCGGACGCGCCGCGCGCAACATCGGCACGCCTTCGGACATGCGCGGTCCAGGTGCTGTGCCCGGCCTTTACGCAACCGAGTCGGCGATGAACGAACTGTCCGATCAGCTCAAGATGGATCCTGTTCAGTTGCGGCGTCTCAACGAACCGAAGATCGACGAGTCGTTAGGCATTCCGTTTTCATCGCGTCATTTTCTGGAATGCCTCGACCTTGGCGCGGACAAGTTTGGCTGGTCGAAACGCAATCCCGAGGTCGGCTCGATGAAACTGAATGGGTTGACACTGGGTTGGGGGATGGCCGGAGCGGCGTGGGTCGCGGCGCGATTTCCTGCGGCAGCCAGTATCGAGCTTCGCGATGACGGCACTGTCCGGGTAGCGTCTGGTACGCAAGATATCGGCACCGGTACTTACACGATCCTGGCCCAGCTTGCTGCGCAGAAAACCGGGGTGGCTCTCGACAAAGTCGAAGTGGCGCTCGGCGACACAACGCTTCCGGAAGGTCCGATCTCGGGCGGCTCGATGGCAACTGGATCGCTCGTGCCCGCTGTTTTTGCCGCGGCTGATAATGCAATCACGTCGCTGTTGAGCATTGCCACGACAACACCCGGATCGCCCTATGAAAAGCGAAAGTCCGATGATCTGGCCTTCGAAGGTGGTCGCGTTTTTGTGAAGACCGACGGTTCGAGTGGTGGAGTTCCTTTCGCGGATTTGTTGCGACGCGCCAATGTTCGCCTTGTCTCCGGTCACGGCAGCGCCGAAGCAACATTCGGCGAGAAAAAGCCCAAGTTCTCGACCCACTCGTTTGGCTGTCATTTCGTGGAGGTGACATGGCAACCGGAAATCGCGCGGTTGCGCGTGAATCGCGTCGTGACCGTGATCGATGCGGGCCGAATCATCAACCCTCTCGCGGGCCGCAACCAAATCGAGGGCGCTGTGGTAATGGGAATCGGCATGGCGCTCTTGGAGCATACCCATTACGATCCGCAAAACGGCGCGCCAATTAATTCCAATCTGGCCGATTACATGGTGGCGGTGAACGCCGATGTGCCGCCGCTCGATGTGCATTTTCTCGACTTTCCCGACAAAGAAATCAACGAACTCGGCGCCCGCGGAATCGGCGAGATCGGACTGGCCGGCATAGCCGCCGCTATTACGGCAGCGGTCCATCACGCCACTGGAGTGCGCGTGCGCGAATTGCCGGTCACGCTGGATAAACTCATTTGAAAGAAATCTACGACATTCTTCGCGAGTTCGAGAAACGGCGCGGCCAATCGTTCGCCTTGGCCACGCTGGTGCGCGCCGAAGGTTCAAGTTACCGGCGGCCGGGCGCGCGGATGTTGATTTGCGAAGACGGGCGCACAGTTGGTTCTCTTAGCGCCGGCTGTATCGAAGACGAAGTGGCGTTGTGTGCGGGGGAAGTTCTTCGGAGCGGCGTTGCTATGACGATGAGTTTCGACACCCGACGGCGCTTCGGCTGCAACGGCAAGATCGACATCTTCATC
>JBEEGY010000294.1:0-3187 GCA_041167145.1 Verrucomicrobiota bacterium | reverse complement strand
GATCCACCATCGAGACGGCACGCGATCAGGCTTACGAAGCCGTTTCGCGAATCCATTTCGAAGGCTGCCATTTCCGGCGCGATATTGCTCGGAGCGCAAACGCTCGCTGATAATAGCCCAGCGTTTTAACGCTGGGTAACGGCGTGGTACCAAATACCCAAGTCCCGGCAGGGACGACAGAAATGGAGTTATGTGAACAGGTGCGTCCCAATGTGCGCGTTGGTAGATCTTCTTTCGTCCCGCTCGCGGGACTCGCTGTCCAATCTCAACTGGGTTTCCCAGCGCTAAAGCGCTGGGCTATTTTCTTACGCATCGCGATATTGGCCCGGCGTTTCACGATGGACGATTTCCGGATTCTTTAGTTTGCGCTCAGCTGTATCACGGGGTTATCGCGGAGCTTGAGAAGCACGACTTGCGAATTTTTCTGTAGGGGACGCTGTTAGCGTCCCAAATAAGTAAACGGGAAGCTGACAGCTTCCCCTACAGGACTCGACGGTAGGGCGACGCTCTGCGGAGCCGACGACTTTGTCTTGTCTCTTTTTCGGCTCGACCGAGTGATTAGTTCTCGCCCCACTACACAATAGCCCAGCGTTTTAACGCTGGGTTGAAATGCGATTTCATTTTCCGAGTCCCGGCAGGGACGACAGAAACGGCGCCATGTGGACGGTGCGTCCCAACCTGTGCGTGTTGGTAGATCTTCTTTCGTCCCTCGCGGGACTGATCTTTTGTCTCTCATCCAACCCAGCGTTAAAACGCTGGGCTATTTGTCGAGTTGGGTTGTAGGATCGACATCTCACCTTACCTGATGTCTCGGTTTATTTGGCCGGCGTTGATCGGCGTTTCAGTTGTCGCGAATTCGCTGGCGCAATCCCCCGCGCCGTCGCATTCGCCTTCGCCGAGCCCAACCCCGAGTGCGACTAAGGCTCCGGCAAAAGCAACGCCAGCGCCGCAACCATCCCCGACACCAACAACCGACGATCTGGTCAATTCATTGAATCAAACTGACCTGCAGGCCGCTATCACGCTTTTGAAAAACAACTTCACCAATCCGGATTCGCTTACCGAAACGGAATTGAATCGCGCCACGCTCACCGGATTACTGGCGAGATTGAATCGTGGCTTGATGCTCCTGCCCGGTTCCGCGAGCACGCCGCCGGAAAATCCGTTCTATAGCGAGATCATCGAAGGCCACATCGGTTACCTGCGTCTCGGCTCGCTCACAACCGCGAACCTTCAGGCCATGGACAAAAAGCTGGCTGAGTTTCACGCGAAGAAAGTCGATGCGTTGATTGTCGATCTTCGCAGCAGTCCATCGACCAATGATTTTGCGGTCGCGGCTGAGTTCGCAAGACGATTCACTCTCAAAGGCAAAACGCTCTTCACCTTGCGCAAAGGCGGCAGCAAACAAGAACGCAACTTCACGGCCGACCGCGATCCCGTGTATCAAGGGACGATGATGATTCTGACTGACGGCGACACTGCCGGCCCGGCGGAAGCTCTGGCCGGTGTGATTCGCTATTACGACAAAGCGTTGATCATCGGGCAACCGACCGCCGGTCGCGCGGTCGAATATTCGGACTTGCCGCTTCCGAGTGGGAAAATCCTGCGAGTGGCGGTAGCAGAAGCGGTCCTGCCGGAGAATCGGTCGCTGTTTCCCGAAGGCGTTAAACCGGATTTGCCCGTGGAAATGCCGCCCGCGGACAAGCGCCTGATCTTCTTGGTGAGCGCCGAGAAAGGAATGAGCCCATTCATTTACGAAGCGGGACGGGCTCACCTGAACGAAGCCGCCCTGCTGGCGGGGACGAATCCCGAGCTGGACGCAGCGGAAGCCGCCCAACAACGACGCGGGCGCGCGCTGGAAAAAGGCCCTTACGACTCAGTCTTGCAACGCGCGGTCGATCTCGTGACATCGCTCGCGATTTATCAAAAACGTTAAGGTGAGTCCGCTCGAGGAACGCATCGGTCACAAGTTTCGAAATTCTCTTTTGCTCGCCGAAGCGCTCACTCATCCCAGCTTGCGGCATGAAACGCAGCGTCAGGGCTTTGATAACCAACGCCTTGAATTCCTGGGTGACGCGATCCTTCAGCTCGTCATTACCGAGCATCTCTACGACAAATTTCCCACGGAGCCGGAGGGACAACTGACCAAACTGCGTTCGCGATTGGTTTCGCGCGACACCTTGAAAAAACACGCGCTCGCCCTGGATCTCGGCCGTTACCTGTTAATGGGACGCGGCGAAGAAGCGAGCGGCGGCCGCGCGCGAACGTCGACATTGGCGGACGCATTCGAAGCGCTCATCGGCGCGATTTATCTCGATAGCGATTTGAAGACGGCGCGAAAATTCATTCTCACACAAGCCCGACCGGATTTGGAACAATTGGAGGAGGAACCGGTCGACATCAATCCAAAGGGGGACTTGCAGGAACTGTTGCAAAGCATTTCCACGAGCAGTCCGATTTACAAATTGCTGTCGCAAAGCGGACCCGAGCACGCCAAGACGTTCGTCGTGGAAGTATGGTGGGAGGACGTCGCGCTTGGGCAGGGTGAAGGGCCGAGCAAGAAACACGCGGAAACGGCCGCGGCGGAAGAAGCAATGCAGTTGAAACGTTGGGAAAAAGCGACCAAACGCCGCCGAACGACACGCAAGATCGCCAAGTTGTAGCCGCCCCGCTCAGCCTGCCGCGCCGAAGCTTGGCGAAGGCGGGTCGGGGCGCCTTTGATCCGCACGGCGACACATTCGACTTCGCTCAGGGCAGGCGCCAGCGGCTACAACCGTCATCCCGAGTCCGGCGGTGGCGGGACGAGGGACCTCACAATTGGTTCCTAGCTCACACACCTTTGCGCGTGTAAGCGATCAGCTGATGGGAGGTCCCTCTCTTCGTTCGGGATGACAGACGTTTTCTATTCGCCGTGCTTCAGCGCGTCGACTGAACCCCAGCGGTGATGCTTCTCGATCGCGGCCGTGACAAATTTTTTCGCGCTTCTGATGGAAGCTTCGAGCGATAAACCCGAGGCGAGACCGGCGGTGATGGCAGCGGAATAAGTGCAGCCCGTCCCGTGTGTGGCAATTTTGTCTCGAACGAATGGCGCAGAGAATTCCGTGAGTTTGCCGCGATGAAACAGCAAATCGATCGCTTTGCTTCCGGAGAGGTGGCCGCCTTTCAACAAGATCGGCACTCCATATTT
>JBEEGY010000293.1:0-4403 GCA_041167145.1 Verrucomicrobiota bacterium | reverse complement strand
ACAAGGACATGGGCCTGGTCTCCCAGGTTTTCGGACAGGAAGAATTGGCGAAACTGAAAGGGACTCGAGCGGTCGGTCATACACGTTACTCCACGACCGGCACGAGCACGTTAAAAAACGCGCAACCGTTCGTGGTCGATTGCGTGCGCGGACAAATGGCGATCGCGCACAACGGCAATCTGATTAACGCCGATCTTTTGCGCGATGAGCTGGAACGCAAAGGTTCTATTTTTCAAACGACCGCGGACAGCGAGATCATTCTGCATTTGCTGGCGCGGCCGACGGACAATGGCGGGAGCGTTTTAAGCGCGCTGCGCCGGATCGAAGGCGCTTTCTCTTTAATCATTATGAGTGAACGCGAACTCATCGCCGTGCGGGATCCGTTTGGCTGGCGGCCGCTCGTCCTCGGCAAACTCGATGGCGCCTATATTCTCGCTTCCGAAACGTGCGCCCTCGATTTGATTCACGCCGAGTTCATTCGCGAGATCAAACCGGGTGAAGTGCTGATCATCGACGAGAAGGGAATGCGTTCGGAGTGGCCGTTCCGCGAGGAGCAACCGGCCTTCTGCATGTTCGAGTATGTTTATTTTGCGCGGCCGGACAGCATCATCGGGGGAGTGAACGTCGGAAAAGTACGCATGGAGATGGGGCGCGAGCTCGCGCGAAAATTTCCGGTCGATGCCGATATCGTCGTGCCCGTGCCGGATTCGGGAAATTACGCCGCCCTCGGTTTCGCGGAGGAATTGAAGATTCCCTACGAACACGCATTTGTGCGCAATCACTACATTGGGCGGACGTTTTTGCAGCCGAGCCAGCTCATCCGCGATTTCGACGTACGGGTGAAACTGAATCTGATCAAGGAGATGGTGGCTGGGAAACGCGTCGTGGTGGTGGACGATTCGATCGTGCGCGGAACAACGGCGCGGGCGCGCGTGGTCAACCTCCGCGAAGCCGGCGCTAAGGAAGTGCACATGCGCGTGAGTTGCCCGCCGCACCGCTTCGCCTGCCATTATGGCATCGATTTCCCCGACCCCGATAAGTTGATCGCCAATCAGATGTCGATGGAAAAGATTTGCGAATACCTAAACGTCGACAGCTTGGGTTATCTCGACGTAGCAGGCATGGTGCGCGCGACCGGCAGATCGGTGAATGAGTTTTGTCTCGCCTGTTTCACCGGCAATTATCCCCTGCCCGTTGATCCCGCACTCGACAAGTTCATCATGGAGAAACGAGAAAACCGCGCCAAAGCGCTCGCCGCACAAGAAGCGCATCCGACGTTGTTTGCGGACCTGAAATAATCGGCGGGTTTTTGTAGGGGAAGGCGTTGCCTTCCCGAGGGAAGCTGACAGCTTCCCCTACAGGGCATGACAAAAAAGAAAGCCTACGCACGTGCCGGAGTAGATGTCGATCTTGGCAACAAGCTGAAGCGACGCATTCAACAGATCGTGAAGCAAACGCACGGCCCGCAAGTGCTGGGAAAGGTCGGCGGGTTCGGCGGATTGTTTCGCGCAAACTTTCGCGGAATGCTCGATCCCATTCTCGTTTCGAGCATCGACGGCGTCGGCACGAAATTGAAAATTGCGTTCGCGATGAATAAGCACGACACGGTCGGCGCCGACCTTGTGAATCATTGCGTAAACGACATCGCGACGCTCGGTGCACGCCCACTTTTCTTTCTCGATTACATCGGTTGCGAAAAACTTGAGCCGCGTGTGTTCGATCAACTTTTGCGCGGATTCTCGAACGCATGCCGATTCTCGGGATGCGCATTGATCGGCGGCGAAACGGCACAGATGCCGGGAATGTATCGCAAAGGTGAATACGATTTGGCTGGCTGCATCGTTGGCGTGGTCGACCGCGCCAAAATGATCGACGGTAGAAAAATTGAATCAGGCGACGTCGTTCTCGGTCTCCTATCGAACGGACTGCATACAAACGGCTATTCGCTCGCGCGGAGAATCCTATTCGAAAAAATGCGGCTGAAACTGAATTCGCGTTTGCCTCGCTCGACAACGGAGCCGGCGGGAGCCGAGCGACGTGGACGGGAAAGCCCGAGAGGGTTGACGAGCCGGGGGGCGAGTCAATCAACGACGGTCGGTGCGGAGTTGCTGCGCGTGCACAAGAATTATCAACCGATGCTGGCGAAAATTCCGAACGGATTAATCAAGGGACTGGCCCACATTACCGGCGGCGGTTTGATCGACAATTTGCCGCGCATTTTGCCGAAGAACTGCGACGCTGTCATTGAGACTAAGGCCTGGCGCGTTCCGCGGATCTTCCAAGTCTTGCAACAAAATGGAAATATCGATCCTGCCGAGATGTATCAGGTGTTTAACATGGGCATCGGCATGGTTGCGATTGTGGCAGAGAAGGACGTGAAGCGTACGATGTCGATCCTGCGCGCGAAGCGGATTGGGCGCATCGAGCGCGGGACTGGAAAAACGCGCTTACTTCTCTAGCTGTCATCCTGAGCGGAGCGAAGGACCTCACACAAGCTGCGAACGTCACGCCCTTTCATTCGTGTGACCAATCAGCCAATGCGAGGTCCCTCGCCGTCTTCGCGACTCGGGATGACAACGCAAAGGCGCGGTCCTTATCCTTACGATAGAGCGTCCATCCCGGACCGTCTTTTATCCATCATTGGCCTTTCACAGAAACGCCCTACAATTTGAGAAATGGAAAAACGGCGCCTTGGCAAAACAGACATGGACGTGTCCGTGCTTGGCTTTGGCGGTTCGGAGATCGGTTACGAAGCGACCTCGGAGGAGACGGTCGAGGCGCTCCTAAACGGCGCGCTCGATGCCGGATTGAACGTGATCGACACGGCAGAATGCTACCGCGCCAGCGAGGAAATGATCGGGCGCACGGTGAGCAAGAGACGCAACGAATTTTTTCTCTTCACCAAATGCGGACATCCGCATGGAATGGAGAGCGCGGCCAATTGGTCGAAGACGTCGATCTTGCAAAGCATCGAGCGAAGCCTGAAGCGGTTGCAAACGGACAAGATCGACATCGTGCAATTGCACAGCTGCTCGGAATCAGAGTTGCGCAAAGGCGAGGTGATCGAGGCGTTGCAAGCCGCGCGGGAGAAAGGCCACACGCGATACATCGGTTACAGCGGCGACAGCCGTGCCGCGCATTACGCGGCGGAATGCGGCGCGTTCGACACATTGCAAATGTCGATCAACATCGCCGATCAAGAGGCGATCGATCTGACCATGCCGATCGCGCGTGAAAAGAAGCTGGGCGTGATTGCGAAACGGCCAATCGCGAACGCAGCCTGGAAGACCGGCCATAAACCGATGGAGTCATATCATCACGAATACTGGGAACGATTGCGTAAGTTGAATTACAATTTTCTGCGTCACGAAGATTTGGAAAGAACGATCGGGATCGCCTTGCGTTTTACGCTCAGCGTTCCTGGCGTGCACACGGCAATTGTTGGCACGACGAAGCCTGATCGTTGGGAAGAAAATGCGAAGTTATTTGCGGCTGGACCTCTCAGCGAGAGTGAGTTTCAGGTAATTCGGAACCGATGGGAAGACGGCGCCCCGCGAATTTGGGTTGGCCAAACTTAATATGAAACAACGCAAACTCGGGCGCGGCGGACCGATTGTCTCTGCCATCGGACTCGGTTGCATGGGCATGTCCGACTTTTATGGCGGACGCGACGATGAGGAATCGCTCGCCACCATTCATCGCGCAATTGAGCTGGGCATCACATTTTTCGACACGGCCGACATGTACGGCCCGCACACGAACGAAGAATTGCTCGGCCGTGCGCTCAAAGGGCATCGGGAAAAAATAATTATCGCGACTAAGTTTGGGATTCTGCGCGATCCGATCAAACCGGAATTTCGCGGGATCAGCGGCAAACCGGAATACGTGCGCCAGGCGTGTGAGGGAAGTCTGCGCCGTCTCGATGTCGATCTTATCGATCTTTACTATCAGCATCGCGTCGATCCCGGCACGCCGATTGAAGAAACGGTCGGAGCGATGGCGGAACTGGTACGCGAAGGCAAGGTGCGTTTTCTCGGATTATCGGAAGCGAGCGCGGAAACAATCCGGCGCGCGCACGCCGTTCATCCGATCACCGCCCTGCAATCAGAGTATTCGCTCTGGACGCGCGACCCGGAAGAGGAAGTTCTTGCAGTCTGCCGCGAACTCGGGATTGGTTTTGTTCCGTACAGTCCGCTCGGTCGCGGTTTCCTCACCGGCAAGATCCAGAAGCCGGAGGATTTGCCGGACAATGATTATCGCAAGACGACGCCACGATTTCAGGCAGAAAATTTCCAACGCAACCTCGATTTGGTGAAACGCGTGGAGGAAATTGCGCACGAGAAGCGTTGCACGCCGGCGCAGCTTGCGCTCGCGTGGGTACTCGCGCAAGGAGAGAACATTGT
>JBEEGY010000292.1:0-2960 GCA_041167145.1 Verrucomicrobiota bacterium | reverse complement strand
AAATTGGACTTCGAAATGCCACCAGCTCAGCGCCAGAATCATCACAATCAGTACGATCGAGACCGCGAGATAAGGCAGAATCTTGCCGATCACGATCTCCCCGCGCCGCAATGACGTGACCATCAATTGGTAAAGCGTGCCGGACTCGCGTTCGCGCGCGATTGTGCACGCCATTAGCGTGACCGTGAGCAGTTGTAAAATCAGCCCGATAATTCCCGGCACGACGTAATCGATGAAGCGCGTCTTCGGGTTGTAGAGAATTTTGGGTTCGGCCGTCCACGCTTCCATCAGCGAAACAAATTGTTTCCGGATTTCCACCGGCAATTTTTTGCCAAGCTCAATAACTTCGTCGGGCAATGCGTCGATCATCGTATCGCGCTCTTTCATTTGAAAGTCGGCCAGACTTTTTAGCACGCTGCCTTCCAGATATGTCGCAGTGTTGGTGTCGCTCCCATCGAGATAAAGGATGACCGGCTTCGGATTACCGTTGGCCAGATTCTCGCTCCAGCCGGTCGGAATGACTAGTGACGCCCACACGCGATGCTTGAGCAGATCGGGCTCGTCCGTTATCTCCGGCGGCGTTTTCCGCCAGCGAAAGGTTTTGTTCTTTTCCACAATCTCGATAAAACGCTGCGTGCGCGGCGTCGCATCGCGATCAATAAGAAGCGCCGGAACATCCGTCATCTCGCTCGCTTCGAAAGCGTGACCAAAGATCAATGTGAACACCGGCGGCAAAATGAGCAGCAGCACGAGCACGCGCCGATCACGCAAAATATGCAGGAATTCTTTGTATGCGACGCTCGCGATCGCGCTGAACGAGGTTCCTTTCATGATGTCGATCTTTTCAAAAGCGCGTCGTAACGCTGCGAATACGCGGTAAAAACATCCTCCATGTCCGGTTCGACCAAACGGTCACCCAGTAATTGAATTTCAGGGAACGGCCAGTTCTTCCGCCACTTCGCAACCAATTCCTCGGGATTGGGCGAGTAAATCCGCAGAGCACCGCTGCGCAAGGAAACTCCCAGCACGTCGGGCAAACTGCGCAGGCACACGAGCGCCGGCATCACTGGATCGACGTCGATCTCGAGCAAGGGCACGCGGAAACTTTCCTTGAGCGCGCGGGGCAATTCCTTGGCCAAAAGCTGGCCGCTCTCCAGAAAACCAACCTCGGTGCAGCGTTCCGCCTCGTCCATGTAATGCGTCGTGACGAAGATCGTCTTGCCCGCGTTGCTCAATTCGTAGAGCAAATTCCAGATCTGCTGGCGATGGACCGGGTCGAGACCGGCGGTTGGTTCGTCCAGGAAAAGCAGGGGCGGATCGTGAATCAATGCGCAATCGAGCGCGAGCAATTGACGCATTCCACCCGACAAGCTTCCCGCGGCCGTGTCACGTTTCTGTTCGAGATCGGTCAAACCGAGCAAACGCGCGATTCGTTTGTTCAAATCGGCCGCCGGCACGCGGCAGGCGCCGCCAAAAAAACGAAGGTTCTCTTCCACGGTTAGGTCGGGATAGAGACTGAAACGCTGCGCGACATAGCCGAACTTCGTGCGCACACGATGTCGATCTTTCCAGACGTTGAGGCCGGCGATGGTGGCGCTGCCGCTGGTCGGCCGCGTCAACCCGCAAAGCATCCGCATCGTCGTAGTCTTGCCCGCGCCGTTTGCGCCGAGGAACCCAAAGATCGTGCCGGCATTGATTGTAAGTGACACACCGCGTACCGCGTGCACATTGCCAAAGCTCTTGCTCAGTTTGTTAAGGGCAATAACCGGCTCGCTCATTCGGATTCCTTATTGCGATGGCGCGCCTGAATTTGCAACCATCCCTAATAGTTATCTTTACTCATGAAACTCGAAATCCTGCGAGCTTTACGGCCCATTCGAGCGACGAATTTCGCCGCCGTCGCACTCACCGCCTTTTTTTGGGCAAGATCGACAATCGCCTTGGCCGATCCCGCCAGCGAGCTGGCCAGCTTCTCCGTGTTCGACAAGATCGACATCAACGACCTGGCCACGAGCGACGTCAAAACGCTGCATGGTCCGCCCATGAGCGGACGGTTTTTATCCGTGCAAAGCTGTTACGTTGCGCCCGGTTCCCCGGCGCAGCATATGGAAGCGCTCAAGAAATGGAGTCCGACCAAACATCGCGAGCTCAAAGTTTTTCTGCACTCCGATCTTCCTTCCTCGCCGAGTCCGAAGGATTTTGCCAAACTGAAAAACGCGCCCGATAGCGGGCCCGTCCGCGGATTGGTCGAGGCTACGCAGAAACTCAGCTCCGATTTACAGATTAGTAAAGAAGAAGCCAAAAAGTTCTCCGCAGGCGCCGAAGGCGGCGGCGCCATGCCCGCCCCAGTTGCGGCATTTTGGAGCGAGGTACTCGCAAACCGCGCGATTAGTTTCGTTAAGGGCGGAACGGCGGCGCAGCCGCCTTATGATCACACTGGCGAAGCAATTAAACCGAACGAAGAGTTAAACTCGTTGCTCAAGCAGCAGGACAAGATTCGCAAACAATTCTCCGGTTTCCTCAGCGGAACGGGGATTGGCCGCGGCGCCGGCGCGCTCACTCCGGAACTTTATTGGGAACTACTCGAGGTGGACGACCACGGTGTTCTTACACTGGGCGCGTCTTACAATCGGCCGGGCAACGGCGGAACTCAGCAGGCGGCCGACGTGCTTTATTATGCGAGTGGCGGTTATTATGTTGCCCTCACCCTTTATCAAATGTGGCCGGTAACTGCGGATGGAAAAGCGTCGACTCTGGTTTGGCGCGGTGACATGATTTCTTCCGCGTCGCTCGCATCGCTGCATGGCGTGGAGCGATTAGGTTCCGAATCGGCCATGATGAAGGACATTTCCAAAGCAGTTACACTTTTCCGGCGCGACACCAGCGGCCATTGACGAAATGAATTGTCGATCTGGTCATGCCCTGGCCGCTTTGCTCGGCTGCTTTCTCATCGCTGGCGT
>JBEEGY010000291.1:0-8487 GCA_041167145.1 Verrucomicrobiota bacterium | reverse complement strand
GTCATCGCGAATCCCGCCGCGACGGGATGAGGGGCCTCACAAACGCTGAGCGATCACACAAGAAATGTGGTGTGATCATCCACCCAGCGAGAGGTCCCTCGCCGTCTGCGCGACTCGGGATGACATGCTGGTAAATTAATGCGTGCGGTTTAGCGCGCCCTCAACTGCGTTCCATTTCGAAGGTTACTTTCGCGTTAATGCGATAGCTGGTGACTTTATCGTTTTCGACCGCGGCGGTGAATTCCTTGACGTAAACCGAACGAATATTGCGCAGCGTTTTCGATGCTTCAGCCACGACGTTCTGCGTGGCTTCTTCCCAACTGCTCGGGGATTCCGACAGGAGCTCTATAACTTTGATGATCTTGGCCATGTGAATAATTTCCTTTCTCGTTGATCGCACCCGACTGCACGTTCGGCCTCATCCAAAATGGAAAGCAGAGGGGCAAAATCTATGGCTGCGCTCATTGCGCCACGGAATTGCGCGGACACGGGCTGAAGGATACGCATAACTCTTCGCACGAACGAGGAGCCTTAGAATTCGCTCAGGTTTTTCCTGATGCACCGACTCGGCAGCGCACTGATTGTGCCGCCTCCACGCCGCCCTCATGATCCGCGTGATGTCAATGTTACCCGTCATCGAATTGTCCGACGGAGATAAACTCGACACGTTGCGAAGGCTCGACCAATTCCGAAAGTGGGGCTCGCTCGACGACAAGCGTTATTGTTTGTGTTGCGGCAATCTGATTAACGGCTGGGAAATCCTAGTGGCCGGAGGAACCCGAGGAACGGGACCGTTGCGTGTGATTTGTCCGACCGAGCGTTGCAATTCGATCCCGATGGATTGGGCCTTGCCCACCGACGAAGTTCTCTCGCAAATCTCGATGCGAAGGAATCAAAGCCTGGCGGCAAGGCCAAAGTATCAAGCGGGCCTTGGCGAGCATCGCATGCGCTCGTCCTGGCGCTGGTTCGCGCAACAATTCAGGCGCTCGGTTAGTTAAAAGCGCGCGGTCTAGGGTTTTTACCTACTGGTTAACCGGTTCGTGCCCCGATTGTGCCCGTTTTTCGACTCCGCATCTTGAAAGACGCAAATGATCAAACCGCGCCTCGATCTCTCCACAATTGCCGACGCTTCCGATGAATCGCTCATGCAGGCGATCACCGATCGGCGTCCTTCCGCCTTGAAAGAACTCTATTCGCGCTATGGCGGAAGGTTGAAATCGATGATCGGCACGGTCGTGCATGAGGAAGGGGAGGCGGATGATGTCTTACAGGACATTATGATTCAAATCTGGCGCGAAGGACGCAAGTACTCGCCCAAGGCGGGCAAGCCTCTTGGCTGGATAGTCACACTCACGCGACGGCGCGCCATCGACCGCGTGCGCCGCCGCCAGGCTTATTCTCGCGCCAAGGAAAGGTATGCGGACAAACTGGACCACACCCTGAACGGCCATAGCGCGAAGCCGGGGTCGGATGAGATTTCGCGCAACGATCTCAAGAAATTTCTCGACCGGCATTTGCAACGGCTTCCTGCATTTCAGCGCGATGCGGTAAAGCTGGCTTTCTTTAAAGGGATGAGCCATCGCGAAATCGCCGCCGCGACCCGCACGCCACTCGGCACGGTAAAGACGCGGCTGGAGCTCGGGCTGCAGAAATTAACGCAGGCCATCAAGCCGATACGGCACAAAATTTGATCCCAATAGGCTTTCCCCGGCGTTTTCCGTGGGAAATCAGGGCGCCGGGGCTTCAGCAAAGGCGGCAGGGAAGCTGAAGCCCCGGCAGGGATTTTGAAAATGGCAATCTTGGCAGCTGTAAGATCGGCCAGACAAGATCAAATGCCGCGCGCGCTCGCCCACTGCACAGCGTATCGTACCACCTGCCTTGCATTCGTGAGCTTGAGCTTTTCCTTAATGTGGGCGCGATGCGTCTCGACTGTTTTTGGACTGAGGTTTAGGGCCCGGGCAATCGCTTTCACCTCCTCGCCTTTGCCGATCCGCTCGAGAACTTCCAGTTCGCGATCGGTTAAATCATCGGTCGGATTAGCGCCTGGTTCGCGCTTGGTCAGGATCACGTTGGAGATTACTTCACTCGCCATCGATGGGCTGAGATAAACGCGCCCATCCATGACTTCGTGCACGGCCAGGAGCACGCTGCCGAGCGCGTCCTGCTTCGTGACGTAACCGTTTGCGCCGCTGCGGAGCGATCGCACCGCATAGGTCGGCTCGTCGTGCATGGAAAGGATGAGCACCGGCATCCTGGGAAATTCGACCCGGATCGATTTGGTTAATTCCAATCCGCTCGGCCCTTTCAAACCAAGATCGACAATCGTCATGTGCGGTTTCAATTTGCGGATCAAAGTCAACGCTTCCGGTGCGCTACTCGCCTCACCGCAAACCGAAAATCCATCATCGGAATTGAGCAATTGGACGAGTCCATGGCGAAACAGCGGATGATCGTCCACCACGACAATACGGATCGATTCCGGCAATTCGCACTTAGGATTGTCAACGACACCGCCGGAAAGCGCATTGGGGGCCACCGGTTTGGAGGGTAGTGGCCGGGGTCGTCCGGAGGATTTGTGTGCGCGCTTCTTTACTTCCCTGCCAACCCGGGCCGTCGATTTCATTTCCGCGACAAATAGCAAGCCACGCAAGTGCCATGCGGCTTCACCGTTTTAATTTCGAGACGCGCCCCGATGGTCCGCGCGCGATAATCCATGATGTGAAATCCCATTCCCGTTCCGTCCTTCGATTTCGGGGGGAGGCCGATGCCGTCGTCGGTTACGCTCAACTCAATTTGCCTGTCTGACCTGCGCATACGCACAACAAGTTCGCGCGCGCGCGCATGTTTGTTCGCATTAATTACCGCTTCGCGCGCGATGCGATAGAGATGAAGGGCGACCGTCGGGTCCGAAATTTTGAAATCCTCATCCATGTCCAATCGGTAGGGGAGCTTTGACTGGCGATTGAGAAGTGATTGCACCGCCGCGGCCAAACCGGCCGGATCCATTTCCACCGGGTGCAACCCGCGCGCGATGCTGCGCGCCTCGGTCACGCCCTCGTTGATTAGCTCGGCGATTTTGTCGATATCAGCTACTTCCAAGACACGATGGTTTTTTAACCGCATCGCGACCGAGCGCGCCATGAAAGCCACCGCCGTAAGATGCTGGCAAAGGCTGTCGTGCAAGTCCTGACCGAGGCGGCGTTGTTCGCGATCGCTGATCTCTAAAATCTCACCCTCCAGTCCACGCGCGCGCTCTTCCAGGAGAATTTTGGCTTCCTCCAAGGCGGCCCGCGCTTTTTTTTGCTCGGTAATATCGAGAATGATGGCGACGGTTGATTCTGTTTGGCCGGCGGCATCCCGCACCGGTGAAGCGCTCACGCTGACCCACAGCGGGGTACCGTCTTTGCGGACATAACGTTTCTCGAGTTCATATGGCGCTCCTTTGTCCACGATTCGCCGGAATAGCGCCCTGCTCTGGGCCACGTAATCAGGATGCGTGATATCCAGAATTCTTTTGCCGAGCAGCTCCGATTCTTGATAGCCGAGCATTTCGCAAAATTTCCGGTTAACGAAGACGAACCTGCCCTGCAAATTGCTACGCGCCATTCCCACCGTGCTCTGGCTTACGATGGCGCGATGACGTTCTTCGCTCTCGCGCAACTCCTTCTCCGCGCGCGCTCGCTCGGTAAGATCGACAATCGCGCTTTGAAAAAGTTCCGCGTCGCCCTTCGTCAAAGAATGCGCCGGCGTACTGGATAACTGAACGTAGAGTTTTTTACCGTCCGGTCTGTTTAAATGCAACGCGGTCTCGACGCGTGTTTCGTACGAGCGGCAATGCAGAATATGGTGAAGAAAAAGTTGAACGTCGGATTTAGCGATGCAAAGAGCGAATTGACTGCCGATCAATCGCCGGCGCGGCCGGCCAAGAAGCTGCGCCGCGGCGTAATTGATTTCTTCGATCCGACCAATGCGATCGAACGTGACGTAGCCGATCGGGGCGAAATCAAAAAGATCGACATAGCGTTGGATGGCTTGCTCCAATGCCGTCTGGGGAGGCTTGAGAGTCCGCGTCGAAATATTTGACGCGCCGTTTTTTTGATGAGCCTCGTTCGCGGAGAATTTTCCCAAAGCGCCGGGCCTTCGCTTCATTTTCTTCATGGCCGCCCCAATTAGATCGCGCGCGGATTGGCCATCCGATGCCATAAATTTACGACGCCGTTGTCCGCGAGGTTTGCTAATTCTTTTGTTCTGGGACGGCATTGCCCTGGCGATGATTACTTAGGGCGGGTATGTACACAAGCGTTCCATTCGGTCCGGTCCAATTTGGACATCGCTTGGTTGGGGGAACGATTGATGAACTGGCCTTTGCCGGTTCGAGCTAAAGCATTATTAGGCCGCGCGATGGAATGTGGATTCCCGCGGCGTTTGTAACGCGTTGAGATATTGAGCATCGAATGCACGTAAGGCGGCTTCGACGGTTGGACCGAAGCCGGCGATCCCTTCCTGCACACTCTTGCCGAGAAGGGCGATCCACGTTCCCGAGCGAACCGATAATCTCGGCCGTCGCACTGCGGAAGGACTTCCGGGATGCGCTATATAATAGAGTTCGGCCCGCTCCAACGCCGCTGCAGCCCGGTCTATGTCCTTAGCTCTCATATATATATCCGTTGCTCTTATTATACCGTAAAAACGCATTGCGCCGACAAACTTAGTTGGAAGGATTTAACCGGAAGAGAGGTCGGGAAAATCCCGATGATTTCCGCGGCTGAGGAACGGCCTTTGGCAAAAAGAGAGCAACCTGCAAATCTGCACACGTGTGGTATCGTCTGAGGACATGGATACGCCTCAGATCACAGCTTACCTAAAGACTACCTGCGGTTGGAGCGCGGGAGTGCGCGCCGTTCTCGCGAAATACAATCTGCCATACACGGAGAAGGACATAATTCAGAACCCGGCTTTCCGTTGGGAAATGGAAACGAAGAGCGGCCAACCGCTCTCGCCGTGCATCGAGATCAACGAAACGATGCTGGCGGACGTGAGCGGCGAAGAGGTCGAGAAATTTTTGATCGACAATAAGATTGTCCAGCCGAGCGAGGCAGCCACCGACGTCCCGACCAATGCGCCGTGCCCGACAGAACAGCACGAGAGCGCAGTGAAGCTGCGGCTCTAATTGCGATCATATCCTGTAGCCGCCTCGCTCTATCGAGGCGTGTCTTTGCAAACCGACGGATGTTCCACGGCGACGGAGCGCCGTGACTACAACGCGTTTTAATCTGCGCAAATCTGTGGCTAAATTGTCATACTTCTTGCCATGAAACTTTTCGCCCGCGCCAGGAAGAGTAAACTTTTTCGCTACGGTTGGAAAATCACGCTGGCTGGATTGGTAATTGGAGGCGCGCTGGCCGTTCTGGTATTTTACGGCCTCTGGGCACAGACCTTCGAAATGAAGAAGGTGGGCGAGATGCCGGAGCGCAACACCGTCTTCGATGTCGATGGAAAGATCTATAGTCGACTCGCCGGCGCGAACCGCTTGAAGGTTTCGCTCAGCGAGATTTCGCCGCTATTTGTCGACGCCTTACTGGCGCGCGAAGACACACGCTTTTTTCAACATGGCGGAATCGATTGGCGTGGTATTGGACGGGCACTAGTTCGCGATATCATGAGCGGTTCGGCCAAGGAAGGCGCCAGCAGCATTACACAACAACTTGCCCGCAACAGTCTGCCGCTCGGCGGACGTTCGCTCAGTCGCAAGCTGCTCGAAGCCATGGTGGCAGTGCGCATCGAAAAGGATTTCACAAAACAACAGATCCTCGAGCTCTACATTAACCGGATTTATTTCGGGACCGGCTGTTACGGGGTCGAAACCGCGTCGCAAGCCTATTTCGGCAAGAACGCGTCGAAATTGAATCTCTCGGAAGCGGCGTTACTCTCCGGCCTCATTCGCAGCCCCAATCGATTTTCTCCGTTAAGAAATCCGGAGGGCGCGGCGGCGCAGCGTGACGCCGTGCTCGATCGCATGCGAGACTTGAAGATGATTTCGGCCGCGCAGGCCTCGGAGGCAAAACAGGTCAAGATCAACACCCATCCCAAGCGTCTCCTGCAAATTCAGGAGAACTATGCCATGGACGCGGTGCAGCGAGATTTGAACAATTTGCTCACCCAAGACCAGATCGACAACGGGGGCATGTATATCTACACCACGCTCGATCCAACCGTGCAAAACGCCGCGCAACAGGCCCTGGAAGCACAACTCACCAAGATCGAGAACCAATCGAACTTTCGTCATCCGCTGAAGAAAAATTATCAGCCGCCCGAGAATGGTGAGGATTCCTCCATGCCCTATCTGGAAGGCGCGGTTGTCGCAATCGACAACGAAAGTGGCGGTATCCGCGGGCTTGTCGGTGGACGCGATTATGCGCAAAGCAAATTCAATCGTGCGCTTGCGCCGGCCAACCGGCAGGTTGGCTCCGCCTTTAAACCTTTCGTTTACGCGGTTGCTTTCAGTCAGGGGCTTTTGCCCGGCGCCGCCATCAGTGATGGACCGATTCAACCGGGTGAAATTGAAGGCGCCGGGAATTGGTCGCCCGGAAATTCCGACGGCACCTTTGGCGGCATTCAACCGGTATCGAACGGGCTCATCCATTCCCGCAACACGATGAGCGTTCGTGTTGGCCAAATCGCAGGACTGGATGCCGTCCAAAAAATCGCTACGACCCTCAATCTGGGGAACAACATTCCGCACGGTCCGGCGATTTACATCGGTTCGTTCGAAACAAATCTGAGAGATCTCACCGCGGCTTACGGCGTTTTTCCAAATGCCGGCGTGCGAAAGCAATCCTACATCATCGAGCGCATCGACGACCAGGACCACAACCCAATTTATCGCGCTGCGCATATCTCGATTCCCGCTCTCGATGCAAGCGCGGCGTGGATGACATCGCAATTGATGGAGGAGGTGCTGACGCGCGGAACGGCGGCGAGTGCGCGCTCGCTCGGTTTCAAATTGCCCGCGGCGGGAAAAACCGGAACGACCAACGATTACAAGGACGCGTGGTTCGTTGGCTACACGAGCACTCTCACGTGCGGTGTGTGGGTCGGGTTCGATCAGCCGGCCACGATCATCCCGCATGGGTATGGCGCGGCGCTGGCGCTGCCAGTGTGGACGCAAGTCATGAACAAAGCGGCGTCACGTTATCCCGCGCAGGATTTGCAGCCGACGATGCCGATCCAACACGCGGCCGTCTGCTCGCTCTCCAATCATCTCGCCACCACCGGCTGTGAAGCGGCCGGGACGGCTTACGATATCGATTTGCCGGCCGACAAGGTGCCCACGGTCGCTTGCGAAATTCACGGCGGCGATCAAATGCAGTTCGCGCAGAAGCTGCAAGACTTCGGCCAGAAGGCCACCACTATTCCGAACAAGCTCTTTCAATCGTTCCGAAAATTCTTCGGCGGCAAATAAGCTCTGTCATCCCGAGCCGCGTAGACGGTGAGGGACCTCACATCTGTCGAGTTGTTACACAAGCGGTTCCGCGCTGACGCTGGCGGACCGAGTGAGATCCCTCATTCCATTCGGGATGACCCCGTTTCTTTGAGCCGCTCCAAATCTTCCGTCGTGTCGATGTCGATCCTGCCTTCAGGAAAAGCAAACTCCGCGACGCGTTCGGGATTCGATAGAATGATCGCTTTTGCACCGCTTTTATCATCGAGCGCGAGAAGTTCCGGAAAACACGAGTGATCGAAGAGCGCGGGCACGCCGAGCGTGCTCGAATAACTCGAGGCCACAATCGTGTTCTTCGTCTTTTCGCGGAGCGTGATCAACTGCTTGATCACCTTCCCATCGACAAACGGTTGATCGCATGTCAGCAGAACGATCGCTCCAAGGAGCGGCGGTTTCCCAACCGCCGTTGGGCGCTTTGGAAAGCGCCCTTCCTTGTCAACCGTGCCGATTTTATCGATCGCACTTTGCACGCCGATGCGGATCGACGTGCCGATCCCGCGTTGCCAATTTTTGTTTTCGATCGCCGTGGCCGGCGTCTTCGCTAATTCGTTTGTCGTTTCTTCGCGATCGCCCCCGATCACAACCATGATCGGATGGCAGCTCGCTTCATTTGCTGCATCGATAATGCGGCGCAGCAGACTTTTTCCGCGAAATTGAACGAGCTGTTTCGGTTGACCGAATCGCGTCGATCCGCCCGCTGCCAAAATCACCGCTGCGATTTCGTTCGCCACAAATTTGCTATACAAAACCTAACTCTGACGGGAATTGCCAGGAATAAGATTGCAGGGGAGAACGCAGCTGGGGCAAGAAGGCGCAATCTTGGTCGCGTTAGATTCTAACCGAATCGGTGTCGCGTTTTCCTTTGTGGATCGAGATCTTGCGTTCGCGCAATGATTCGCCGGAGCCGGCGGCGAAGACACGTTGAATTTCGGAAATGACGGCGAGCGCAATTTCCTCGGGCGTTTCCGCGCCGAGGTCGAGCCCGG
>JBEEGY010000290.1:0-4820 GCA_041167145.1 Verrucomicrobiota bacterium | reverse complement strand
TTGTCGAGGCGGGCGCGAACTCAATCACGGTCCATGTTGAACCGGAAGCGAAACATGACGTCGGACTGACGCTGAGGGCAATTCGTGATGCCGGATGCGGAGTCGGTCTGTCGTTGAACCCGGCGACTGCTTTTACGGCGGTTGAACCATTCCTGGCCTGGATTGATGTATTATTGGTGATGACCGTGCATCCGGGATTCGGCGGGCAGGCTTTTCGCCCGGAGATGATGGAGAAAGTGAAACTGGCGCGGACGTGGCGCGATTCGCACGGTGCGCAACTCCATCTGCAGGTAGACGGGGGCATCAATCCGGAGACCGCAAAAGTCTCAATCCAGAACGGCGCTAATGTGCTTGTCGCCGGCACGTCGATCTTCCGGGCGGAGGATTACGGGAAAGCCATTCGGGAACTGCGCGGGGCGCAGCCTGAACCCGCCAAGTAGGACAGATCTTTCCCGCGGATTACAATCGACACGTCGCCAGCAGGCTTAATCCCACCGGCAACGGAATACGATTAACAAGATATCTTTCTGCACCAAAGACCCCTGACAAAACGTCGTTTAACCTCCCGGGACGGCTTCCTTCGAAATCGCTACGGGCACGATTAGCCGTCCCCAGGAGCGCGCGCGTCATCCGAACCGCTGCGGCGATGGGGAAAAGAAGCGTGTTGAAATAGGTGATCTCACACTCACGGAGATCGGCTTGGCGCAACAAAGAGGCCAGCGACCCCCTCGTATAGCGCCGTTGATGTTCGCTTACGATGTCCTGACCGCCCCAAAGAAACGGTAATGCCGGAACCGAAATTACCAGGAGTCCGCCGGGCTTAAGCAGGCGAATCAATTCTCGCAATCCAGCGAGGTCATCATGCAGATGTTCAAGCACGTCGAGCGCAAGAATTACATCGAACGATGAATTCTCGAACGGTGTCCTCTCCAGCGACCCGGTAACGAACTCAACCTGATCAGGGACGTTTAGTGCGTGCGCCGGGTCAATATCAAACCCAACCACTCGGCCCTGCCGTCCCGCGAATTGGACCAGCCACGTTAGACCCTCCGCGGGTCCGCAGCCGGCGGAAAGAATCTCCCGGCTGGTATTGGGCGGCAGTTCGCGACGAAGAATGGATTCGAGAATTCTTATTCTCCCCCGAAACCACCAGTGCCACTGCTCGAGACTGCGATACTCCCGCGCAAAGGCGCGCTTCACGAGCCGTCCTCAGGCCCAGCCTTATTTTCCCGGAATCCCTTCCGCGACCTCACCACATAAAGCGGGCGCCGCCGCACTTCATCGTAGACTCGCGCCAGGTATTCGCCGAGCACGCCGAGCATGATCAGTTGTGCCCCGCCCACGAACAAGACTACAGCAATGGTTGAGGCCCAGCCTTGGGGGACGGTTGCGGTAGTCAACTTGCTGAGCACTACCCAACTGGTCAGCAAGAATCCCACACTGGCGGAGAACAAACCCAGCCACGCTGCCGCACGCAGAGGAAAGGAGGAAAATCCGATATATCCGGCAAGAGCGAGGCTTATCAACTTGCGCAGACTATACTTGGGCTGGCCAGCGTTCCGGGCCCCCCGGTCGTATTCAATTCCGATCTGATTAAATCCGACCCAGCTTCTCAGGCCTCGAAGAAACCGATGGCGCTCGGGTAACCCAACAAGCGCCTGGACCACTCGATCATCCAGCAAACAGAAATCGCCGGCGTCAAGGGGCGTGTCTATTTCCGCGAGAAATCTCATGCTGCGATAAAAAATGTTGTAGGCCATGCGCTTGAAAATCGACTCTTTCCTATGCCTTCTGACGGCGTACACGACCTCATATCCCTCCTTCCATTTAGTGATAAACTCATTGAGCAGTTCGGGTGGATCCTGCAAATCAGCGTCCATTAGAACGACGGCCGCGCCGGAAGCGGCATCGAGCCCCGCCTGCAAGGCGGATTGATGTCCAAAGTTTCTTGAGAAATGAATTACTTTGTATCGCTCGTCGCGAGCCCCCATCGCATCGAGAAATTCACTCGATCCGTCACGACTGCCGTCGTCGATGAACAAGACTTCGAAACTCCCCTGCGTGGCCTGGTCGAGGACCGGCGGCAATCTCGCCGCAAGCGCATCAAGGTTGTCACGCTCATTAAAGACAGGAATGATCAACGAGATCAATGGACGCATGGGCAATTCTTATGGCGAGGAACTGAAGAAGAGACCGTCGATTTCAACGAAAGCACGCCGCCTTGTCGACGCAGAAAGCACTGTTTAAGGCGGTAGCACCTTTTGCGGCCTCTGCGAGGCTCGGGCTGACGAAGGCGCGGTAAGACGTGCCTTTTCTAACTCAGCACGACCGGCTCTTCGGCCACCTTGCCGGCGCTGCCGCTCTCGACTTCCGTCTCGGCCATGACCTCGTCATTCTGGGTGACGCGCACCACTTCTTCGATGGTTGTCTTGCCCTCGCCGACGCGCCGCCAGCCATCCTGACGCAGCGTTTCCATTCCGTTGGTGACGGCGCATTGCTTCAGCTCACCGCCGTCGCGCTTTTGCATGATCAGTTTCTTGAGCGGTTCGGTCACAACGCAGATCTCGTAAATCGCCAGACGACCCTGATAACCGGTTTGCCGGCAATGGTCGCAGCCCTTTCCGCGACGAAACTTTTTGATTTCTGACGGAACGCCAATCTCGGCCAGATATTCCCGCGGATAATCGACTTTCTCCACGCATTCCGGACAGATGGTGCGAACAAGCCGTTGCGCAATAAACGCTTTTACGACTGAGGCGAGGAGGAACGGTTCAACATCCATGTCGAGCAAGCGCGTGATGCCGCCGACCGCGTCGTTCGTGTGCAGAGTGCTGAAAACAAGGTGTCCCGTCATGGCGGCGCGGATCGAAATATCCGCGGTCTCGACGTCTCGAATTTCTCCCACCATGACGACATTTGGATCCTGGCGCAGGATGTGGCGGAGGCCCTTCGCGAAGGTGAGATCGATCTCCGGTTTAACGTCGATCTGCGACACGCCGGGCAGGCGATATTCGACCGGCTCTTCGATGGTGATGATCCGGCGCTGGACGGAATTGATGCTGCTCAGAAAACAATAGAGCGAGGTCGATTTTCCGCAGCCGGTCGGTCCGGTGAGGAGAATGATTCCGTTCGGTTGCGCGAGGAGATTACGAATGATGTTCGACTGTTTAACACTCAGATCGAGCCGCTCAAAACCGAACTGCTGCTGGGTCCGGCTCAGTAAACGCAAGCTGATCGATTCGCCATTTACAGTCGGGATGGTCGAGACGCGAACGTCGATGTTTTGTTCGTTGGCCTGCAGATTGATGCGCCCGTCCTGGGGGAGGCGGCGCTCGGCGATGTCCATGTGGGCCATGACTTTCAAACGGGATATGATGGCCGATTGCAACAGGCGCAGTTGCGGTGGGACCGCCACTTCATGCAGAATTCCGTCGATCCGGTAGCGAATCCGGAGATCGTTCTCCAACGGCTCGACGTGAATGTCGGTCGCGCGTTCGAGAATGGCTTCGCGAATGATCTGGTTCACGAACTTGACGACTGACGCCTCGGGATCGTCCGCGTTTAAGTCGGTACTCGTCTCGATATCCTGCAGGGCTTCGAAGGAGCGATTCGTTTTTAGAATCTCGTCGAAAGTCTCCGCGCCCACGCCGTAGACGGTTTTCATCGTCCGCAGGATTTGCGCGCGGGGGACCAGAACCCATTCCGCAGGTTTCTTTAGCAGTTGCGAGGCCAGCTGGCGCCCGACCGAATTGAACAAATCATAGGTGGCGAGAACGACCGAGTTTTCCTTGAGCTCGATGGGCAAAATGTGATGCTGAAAAACGAAACGGCTGGGCAGCAGCGCCAGAGTCGGGCGATCGAGCTTGGCGTCGATCGAAACCACCGGGACGTGGAAATAATTGCCGATCGCTTCGAGAAAGCGCTGCTCATCGACCTTGCCTGAATCGAGGACCTGACCGGTCCAGGACCCACCGTCCAGATTCGAGGCCAGCTCGGCGGCTTCTTCGCGCGAAGGCACGCCGCCAGCGAGAAGGATGTCGATGAGAGATTGGCTAACGGCGGCGTTCATGGGCGAATTTTAACCGCAAGTTACGGATTTGTCCATGCACGCACCGGTGCGGCGCGAGAATTTCGCGGAATTATTCCGTACCCACCGGCAAATCGGGCGCTGGAAGTTGTTTATCGCCGCCGATCTCCTTGGCGTCGCCGGGCTTCGGACAATCCGGGCAATCATCCTGGTCCAATTCGGGACCAAAATGGGTTTTTTCCTCGGTCTTCTGCCGGAGCCGATAGATATCGAGCTTCGTCAGCGCCACCTCCGGACGCATCAGGACGATCAATTCGCTACGATTCTTGACCTTGCTCGTTTCCCGGAACAGACCGCCGATGAGTGGAAGCTTACTTAGCAGCGGAATACCGGACTTGGACAGGCGCCGGTTATCAGTAATCAATCCGCCGAGCACAATCGTCGAGCAATTCGGCGCCGATACCGTCGTCTTAATATAACGTGTCGCAATGTTCGGAATCGCGTTTCCATCGATGATCGTGGAGTCGGCCACGCTGTCGAGTTTTTGCAGAATATCGAGCGTGACCTCCTTCTCGGAATTGATCAGCGGGACGACTTCCAGCTGAAGGGCCACTTTCTTGAACTGGATGTTCGATTGCTGGCCAATGTTGGTTTGGGTGCCACCATTGACAAAATTGGACAGGGTACTGACTGGCACCGGGATTTCCGTGCCGGAGGCGATAATTGCTTTCTTATTGTTGCTTGTAAAAACCATTGGTCGCGAGATCACCCTGAAGCGACCGGTCGTGTCGAG
>JBEEGY010000289.1:0-5409 GCA_041167145.1 Verrucomicrobiota bacterium | reverse complement strand
CCGGTCGCGATCGATTTTTGCAATCCTGCGCCGGACGCGGAAGCGGCCAATGTGGGCGAGGCGAACTTCGAATGGGTGGTGGAAGCGGTTTCGGAGATGGCGATCCGCAAGGCGCGCGAACACATTCCAGGACGAGATAATTGCAGCTGGGGCAAGTTTATTCACGCCGCGGTCAACATGCGGCGCTTGGAAGATCTCGCGTAAGATCCACAACGGAGCCCGGCTCAGGCGGGGAGCCGAGCGACGTAGACGGGCAGGCCTCAGGAGAGGTTGGCGACTCGGGAGACAAATCAATCAATCACGGCCCACGCATTATCGCGTGTCATCCTGAGCGGAGCGAAGGACCTCACAAATAGTGACGAGTTACACAAAGGAACTTGTGTAGTCTACCATCAAATGTGAGGTCCCTCGCCGTCTTCGCGACTCGGGATGACAGGCTGTTGTTTTTGAGAGAGGTTTGGGACTCGCTATGAGCGCCAAGGCCCATACCTACACTCTCGGCATCGAGGAAGAATTCGCGATTATCGATCCGGAGACGCGCGAGCTGCGCTCGCACATTCAGGAAATTCTCGAGGGCGGCAAGGTCATGCTGAAGGAGCAGATCAAGCCCGAGATGCACCAGTCGGTCGTCGAGCTCGGGACCGAAATCTGTCAGTCGATTGTCAACGCACGCACGCATGTTGTTGAGCTGCGCAGCAAGCTAGCCCAGCTCGCTGCGCGAGGCGGATTAAAGATCGCATCCGCCGGCACGCATCCGTTTTCGCATTGGCGCGACCAGCTCATCACGGAAGGCGAGCGTTATCAGGAAATCGTCAAAGACATGCAGTTGCTGGCGCGGGCCAACCTCATTTTCGGACTGCACGTCCATGTCGGCATTCCCGATCGCGAGAGCGCCATCCACGTGATGAATCAGGCGCGCTATTTTCTGCCGCACATTTATGCGCTCTCGGTCAACTCGCCCTTCTGGGTCGGCCACAACACCGGTTTGAAAGGTTACCGGCTCAAAGTGTTCGAACGTTTCCCGCGCACCGGCATTCCCGACGCTTTCGAGTCGCTCTCCGAGTACGAGGACTACTGCAAACTGCTCGTCAAAACCGGTTGCATCGACAATCCCAAGAAAATCTGGTGGGACATTCGCCTCCATCCGTTCTTCGACACGCTCGAAATGCGTGTGTGCGACGCGCAGTCGCGCGTCGACGACACACTGGCAGTCGCCGCGCTCATCCAGGCAGTCATCGCCAAGCTTTACAAACTGATCGGCAAAAACATTACCTTTCGGGTTTATCGTCGCCGGCTTCTCGATGAAAATCGCTGGCGTGCTACGCGCTATGGCATCGGTGGCAAGCTCATCGATTTCGGTCGCGAAGCCGAAGTCGAGACGCGCAGTCTCTTAAATGAGCTGCTCGAATTTGTTTCCACCGAGGTTGATGAGCTGGGCAGCAGAAAAGAAATGGCCCACATCGAACGGATCATGCGCGAAGGCACGGGCGCGGATCGACAACTTGCGGTCTTCGAGCGGACGAACGACATGAAAGCGGTGGTCGACCAAATCGTTGAAGAACACTACGAAGGATTAAGCGTTGGCTGAAGCCCGGAGCGGCCAAAGCCGGCTTGCCCGCGCCGAATTTCCGCGTAATTCTGAACAGCTCAAAATGCCTGATCGTCTCGCTACTACGAATATCGACATCGACCCGGAGCTTGTTCCCGGCGCGCGCAATGCCGTAAGCGTTTGCCTTCAGCTAAGGCCGGAAGAGAGAATCACGATCATCACTGATGAGGCTACGCACGACATCGCAGCGGCATTGCGAGCCGAAGTCGAACGAATCGGTTCCCAGTATTCGGTTTTCATTTTGGAAAACTACGCGTCGCGTCCGCTTACGGCGATGCCGCAAAATATCCTGGACGATCTGGCGCAATCGGAAGTCTCGATCTTTTGCGCGCAAAGTCAGCGGGGCGAACTCCCTTCGCGCATGCAGATGAGCGATGTGGTGAACAAGCATCACATTCGCCACGCGCACATGGTCAACATTTCCCGGCAGATCATGCTCGAAGGGATGCGTGCCGATTTTCGCGAAGTGGACGCCCTCAGCCAGCGATTGATCGAACGCGCGCGTCATGCTGAGCGGATTACCTGCAAAACGCCGAGTGGCACAGATTTCGAAGCAGAGTTTTCGCCCAAACTAAAATGGCTCAAAACAAGCGGCATCATTACACCCGAAAAATGGGGCAATCTTCCTGGTGGCGAAATTTTTACGGCGCCCGCCAACACCAACGGCATCTTCGTCGTCGACGGCGTGGTCGGCGATTATCTCTGCAGCAAGTACGGCGATCTGCATGACGCGCCGCTCACCATCGCGGTGAAGAACAATCGTATTGTCGATCTTCGCTGCGATCATAAAGAGCTGCTCGACGATTTTCGCGACTACACGAGCACGGACGAAAACAGCAACCGGGTCGGCGAATTCGCCATTGGCACCAACACCGCGTGTACGCGCGTCATCGGAAATATTTTGCAGGACGAAAAGATTCCCGGCGTTCACATCGCTTTCGGTCATCCTTATGCCGAGCACACCGGGGCGGATTGGAAATCCAAAACGCACATTGATTGCGTCGGCCGCGACTTCGACATCTGGTTCGACGGCGAGCAGGTGATGCGTGCCGGCAAGTTCCTGGTCTAGGGTAGGGACGCACCTCCGGGGCGTCCGTCGAATTGATTTCGCTAGCGCGAATCGCGCGAACAAAGCAGAGATAAGTCGGACGGCTCGGAGAGCCGTCCCTACCTGAAAATGGATCCGCAACTCCGCTCACGCTTTAACGCCGACTTCACGCCGGATAAATACGCGACGCTCTTGCGCTGCGTGAACGAAACGGAAAAGTGGCCGGCTGACTTTCGAACCTCGGAAACGCCGATCTTTTTGACGAGCGAGTTCACCGATGAAGTGACGCGTGCCGCAAATGCGATTGTTGATCTTGTGCGGACGCCGGAGTTTGTGCGGCATTCGCAATCCGCTATTCCACAAGGACTGGAGGTGCCCAGGGAATCGGCGCACCCGAATTTTCTGGTTGTCGATTTCGGCATCTGCGCGGAAGGCGAACGATTGGTGCCGCGCCTGATCGAGCTGCAAGCATTTCCGAGCTTGTTCGGATTTCAGCTGCTCGTGCTTCATTGTCTGCGCAAAGCGTATCCGGCAATACCGCGCGATTGGACGTCGTCCTTCGGCGGAATAAAGGACGACGCTTACATCGATCTCTTGCGCCGCACGATTGTCGCGGACGCCAATCCGGAAAATGTTGTTCTGCTCGAGATCGAGCCGGAAAAACAAAAAACCCGGATCGATTTCGCCGCCACCGAAACGTTGCTCGGTATTCGTCCTGTTTGCCTGACGAAAATCAGGAAGCGCGGCCGCCAACTATTTTACGATCGTGATGGGCGCGAGGTGCGGGTCGAACGGATCTACAATCGCGTCATTTTCGACGAACTGATTCGGCGCCCCGATCTCAATTTGCCGTTTCGGTTTCAGGACGATCTCGACGTCGCGTGGGTCGGTCATCCGAACTGGTATTTCAGGATCAGCAAACATTCGCTGCCGTTCTTGAAGACGGAGCACACGTCGCCCGCTTTTTTCGCGGACCAATTTCCAGGTGACGACAAGATCGACAATTACGTTTTGAAGCCGCTCTATTCCTTCGCCGGTTTGGGCGTGGAGATGGAGCCGACCCGCGCGAAACTCGCGGCCCTGCCTAATCCGCACGAATGGATCCTGCAAAGGAAAGTGACCTACGCAGAGTTTGTGCCGACGCCGGACGGTCCGAAATCGAAAGCCGAAATACGAATGATGTTTGTCTGGCCGGAGGAGGATAAGGAACCGAGGCTCGCGAACAATCTGGTCCGCATGAGCCAGGGGAAAATGATGGGCGTCGATTTCAACAAGGACAAGACTTGGGT
Source organism: Verrucomicrobiota bacterium (assembly GCA_041167145.1). GTDB lineage: Bacteria > Verrucomicrobiota > Verrucomicrobiia > Chthoniobacterales > UBA10450 > Palsa-1382. The sequence continues at coordinate 1,463 of JBEEGY010000289.1, read as the reverse complement.
GGGATCGAGCATCGCTTTACATAAAGACAGCTGATCCACGCACAAAGCGGCGGCAGCGCGTTGCAGGAGGATTCGCATCAGCTGTAGGGGACGCTGTTAGCGTCCTATGGGAAGCCAACGGCTTCCCCTACAGGGCATGGGATCGTGCCATGAACTCGACCATCTCAGCCGAAGTGCGGACAGGCACGATCTCGAATTCCATCAGATCTTTCCAATTATCGGTCCAAAGCGGAATCAATGACGCATCGTCAGTCTGCATTAGCTGGTAACACTTCGTAAGATCGACATCTATCCAACTGGAAACGTATTCGAGACCTTCGGGCATCATCCGGCCTCTCTCTTTGAGGCGTCGATAAATTTCCGGCGCGCCGCCTTCCGCGAACCGCTCATAGACCATGTAAAGCATGGTTCGCCTCTACCGCAGACGCCGGCAAAAAGCAGCGAAAAACCAAACGCGCGCTTGAATTTTCCAAGGCGTGCCGCTATCGCTGAGACGATGTCGTCGGATACCTGCAAAGCGCTCGGCCTAATTTCGATCTACACCGCGCTCTTATTTTTCCTCATCGGCTGGGCCGGTTCACATAAGATGCAGTTTCAGTTTCGCTCCGAAATTGCCACCGCCGGCTACTACACGGCCGGGACCTTCGTCGCGCTCGGCGTGATCATGCTTCTGCTGTCATTTCGCGGAAAGCGAAGCTAACACCAGCCGCCGTTCGATTGATTCGCTCGCTTCCCAGCTGGCGAACCCTCGCGGGCGATTCCTAAAAAAGAAGGCGGCGGCAACCAGCCCGATCGCCGCCGTCTCTCTCCCTGCCAACCGAATTATTCGTTGCTCGCGTCGTGAAGCTTCTTCGCGGCGTCGCGCATTTGTTCGTGCGCTGCCTTCATGTCATCAAGCTTCTTCTGCTGATCCGCAGTCAACATTGGCCTGATTTGCGACATGGTGTTGTCCATGACCGCTTTGGCCTTCTGCATGGCATCCTGATGAATCGCCTTCAACTGCGGTTTGGCCTGATCGATGATCGGTTGAACCTTCGCCTTTTGTTCGGGCGTGAGGTTTAACGTCTCGGTCAAATGCTGCAAATGTCCGCCGTGGCCGCGCCAGCCCCTGGGGCCGCCATTGTCTTCGGCTTGCGCAATGGCAAAGCCGCTTAGTGCGATCGCGCCGGCCGCTGCAAATGTAAGTAAGTTTGTTTTCATTTTAATTTTTTGTCTTCCTGTTGTCCGAGCGCCATGCGCCCGTTCATAGGTGATGACCGGACAAATCCGAACACGGTTACAATTTTTTCTTTCCTTCAGGCCAACCGCTAGAAGGGTGTAACCGAACCCGTTCACAGCCGGTCATTAATAACGGTGTGGATGCGTTCTTGATTACATGGATGACCCTGATGCTAGCGCACTGGTTGCAGCCGCGCTTCGGCATGACGATGAAGCGGCTCGCGAGTTGGTTCGCCGCCTCTTTC
>JBEEGY010000288.1:0-3420 GCA_041167145.1 Verrucomicrobiota bacterium | reverse complement strand
AAAACAAATAAACGCAGATCACCAAGATCTCGCTCTCGCGGCTTAATTGACCGTGACGTTTGGAGCTGGACGCCTGCTACGGCGCCAAACGTGGACAGCAGGCTAATCGGACGGCGGAGTGACCGCGCCGGACGGTGAAGGAATTTCGTGGACGCTCGGGAGCCGGCAGTGCGCCGGTGCAACGTTCGGCTCCTTAAACCTCAACGCCGGATAAACATGTAGATGTCTGCGTGGACAGCGACGAGGACAGGGGTTCAACTCCCCTCGCCTCCATTCCTGATAGCTCTCGGGAGCCGCCGCTTCGATGAGCCAATTGGCTCATTTCCTGCATCAACCCTCACAGAATGACCGATCAACCCGCGATTACCGGGCGTCCGGTTCGATGAGTAAACGCGTTTTAGATTTTTCTGAGACACAGCTGCTCAACCTGAGCAGTGAGGCGATCTTCATCCGCAATTCCCAAGATCGGATCACTTCATGGAATGGCGGCGCGGAAAGGCTGTATGGGTGGACGAGCCAGGAAACAGCGGATTGCTCGCCGTTTGATTTGCTTAAAACCGAATTGCCGACAACCGCGGCCGAAATCCGCGCCACACTTGATAGCACCGGCTATTGGGAAGGAGAGGTGACTCACAGCCGCCGCAATGGACAAAAGGTCAACGTCTTTAGCCGTTGGTGGCTCAACGGGGGTTCGGTCCTTGAAATCGATACAGACATTACCGCGCGCAAGCAGGCCGAGGCGGCTCGGGTGCATTTCCGATCCCTCTTCGAATCGACGGCGGGGGCGTACCTCGTTCTGACACCGCGCGAGTACGAAATCGTAGCGGTCAGCGACGCTTATCTTCGCGCGACATCGAGAAATCGCAGCATTATCGGTCGAAGCCTCTTCGAAGTTTTTCCCGACCTTCCTGGTGATCGATCGGCCGACGGTGTACGCAATTTGCGCGATTCACTGCAACGAGTTGAAGTCACCCGATGTGCAGACGCAATGAACGTGCAGCGTTATCCCATTCAACTTGCCGCCAGTCGGGGCGGAAATTGGGAAGAGCGTTATTGGAGTCCGATGAATTCGCCGGTCTTTAGTGCAACGGGCGAACTCATATTTATTGTCCACCGCGTTGAAGATGTAACTCCCTTTGTCCTGGCAAAACAGGGAGAGGCCAAATGGGACGAAGCGATGCAGATTCTCGAAAATCGGGCCGCACACATGGAGGCAGAGATTGTGCGGCGAACTGAGGAGTTGTCGCGCGCGAACGAACAGTTGCGGCAAACCGAAGCGCGGTTTCGGCTCCTCGCCGACACCATCCCGCAGCTCGCCTGGATGGCAAAACCAGATGGCTGGATCTTTTGGTACAACCAGCGCTGGCATGAGTTCACTGGTAAGACGCCCGAAGAAATGGAGGGTTGGGGTTGGCAGAGTGTGCACGATCCGAAGGAACTGCCCCGGACGATGGAGAGTTGGAATGCAGCGTTGAAGAAAGAAGAGCCATGGGAAGACACATTTCCGCTCCGGCGCCATGACGGCGAATTCCGATGGCACCTTTCGCGAGCCATGCCATTTCGCGACGCGGATGGCCAGGTTGTGCTCTGGTTCGGTACGAACACCGATATCACCGATCTTGTCCAGGCCGAGGAAGTGGCGCGCTCCGCCAACTGCGCCAAGGATCGATTCATTGCAGCATTGTCCCATGAACTTCGCACGCCCCTTACGCCTGTTCTTGCTGTTGTCAGTTATTTGGTGAAACAAAATTCGTCACTGCCGCGCGAATTGCGCGGGGAGATCGAGATGATCCAGCGCAATGTGGAGCTCGAAGCGCGTCTCATCGATGATCTTCTCGACATCACCAGAATCTCCAGCGGGAAACTGGAGTTGGCCCTGGAAAGGACCGATGCGCACATCGCGGTGCGTAACGCTTTTGAAATCTGTGCGCAAGACATCCGGAACAAAAAGCTCACCGTCGAATTACAATTGCAAGCTTGCAAACACCGGGTCCTGGCCGATCCCGTGCGGCTTCACCAGGTCTTTTGGAACATCATCAACAATGCCGTTAAGTTCACCCCGGCGAGCGGACAAATCATTATCCGGTCGCACAATAACGCCGATGACGAATTCATTCTTGAAGTGGAGGACAGCGGAATAGGCTTCGAACCTCAGGCGCTCGAAAACATTTTCGATGCTTTCGAGCAAGGCGACCGTTCCATTACGCGCGAGTTTGGCGGTTTGGGTTTGGGGCTTACCATCACCAAAAATTTGGTCGATGCACACGAAGGCCGACTTGAAGCATCGAGCAAAGGTAAGAATGCCGGAGCGACATTCAGGTTGAGCCTGAAAACTGTAGCCGAGGAAATCGGGGCGATCACGACAACTCCGGAGGCCCTTTCCCAGAAAAATTCGCTGCGAATTCTCCTGGTCGACGACCACGATGATACGCGACGCGTGGTAGGGAACCTTTTGCGGCAGAAGGGACACGAAGTTTTCACCGCCTTCAACGTGGCGGGTGCGCTCGAGACACTTCAGCGCGAAAGCGTCGATGTGCTCCTGAGTGACATTGGTTTACCGGACGGCACCGGCTACGACCTGATGGAACGAGCCAGAGTAATTCAACCTTTAACCGGAATCGCGCTAAGTGGATTTGGCATGGCCGAAGACATTGCCCGCGCATTTCATTCCGGGTTCGTTCATCACATGATCAAGCCGGTAAACTTCGAGCAACTCGAATCTGTTTTAAACGGAATAACCGCCAAGAGTATGTTCAAACCGACTTCGATTGCCCTTTGCGAATCGCGCCGAGAGACTTGCTGACTCTTTGGTTGGTAAGAGATGCTGGAATCAAGATTCGGCGGCAAAGCTGGCAAGAAGTTTTTTTCGCTGAACTGATGAAATAAAGCTTCACAAGCGATCAGGCGAGATGCTATAAGCTTTATAAATTCCATAACCTCTTCCTTCGTATGAAATCTATTTTCTTTGGCAAAGCTGCTTATCTCTGTTCCATCCTTTTGGCTTGTTTTACCCTCGGCGCGCGCCCGCAACAGCCCGTCGTCCTCAGTCCCGAACATGATGATCTGGTCGTTCTCAACGGTTGCGTGATTTCGGCCTGTAACTACTTGGCGGTGGTTAAAACCCAGCACAGCCTCGACAAGAATTTCTGGGCAAAAATTCTCCTCGTTCGCTATGAAGACCATCCCGCTGGCCATGCTTACTGCGTTTGGGAGACCGATGGCACGATTTACGGCTACGATCGCAATGCCGGCTCTTTCCCCATTCCCGTATACACGCGGGACGCGCGCGCTATCGCTATCGTTCTGGCGCAGGAACTTGGGAAAGTGCTTAATGAGCCGCTTGCCGTAAGCCGCGCGGAATTCGTCGAATCGAAGAACGCTCAATTATACAAGTATTAGAGCAGGGCGCGAATCAGCCCT
>JBEEGY010000287.1:0-4227 GCA_041167145.1 Verrucomicrobiota bacterium | reverse complement strand
TCCGCGATCTGTTGATCGAGCGCTTCGCCGGTGAGCCGGATCCGGCTCTGTTGTTCGAGTGAAATGGCCTCATCCTTATCCTTGATCAGGTCGCGATAACTTTCAGCCTGCGTCCAGCCGCCTTTTTCCATCGAAGCACGCGCCGAAGCGTCTTTGCCGAAACGCAGCGACTGCGCATCGAGCGGATTGAGCGCGGTGAGTTGATTGTAAATTTCTACTTCGTTTTCGTGGTCCCCAAGCTCGTGATACAAACGCCCCAGCTCATTCAGCACTTTCACGTCGCGTGCGTTTTCTTCGAGGAGGGTCTTCAGCGCGAAAACTCCGATCTCAGACCAGCCCGCCGCCAGCGCCGCTTCCTTCAAAAGCAAATTTGCCTGGCGATTGTAGGGTTCACGTTCCAAAACTTCTTCCAGCATTTCAACCGCACGCTTGGGGTCCTTTTTGATTGCTCGTTGCGCTTTCATCACGCCGATGGGCGCGGTGGAGATCTTGAAAAAACTCTTCTTAGCCGATTTGCTTTTCGTGACCTCCGCACGTCGCAGCAGTTGGCGGCCCGTCAGAAACTCGGGCTCTTGCTTAAGAATTTCCTGGAGGAGCGAAATCGCGTAACCGAAATTACGCAGCTCAATGGCGGCCACCACCTTGAGCCAAAGCGCGCGCAGCGATTCGCTCAGTTCCTTCTCGGTTTTCACGGCCATACTTGCAGCACAGTTTATCACAAAACCAGGTGCATGCGTCGTCTCGCGCGAAGGTGGCAACTTGAGCCGGCCCGCGAAGGCTCTCTCGTTTATAACAGGTCCATCTGCGGCTTTTGGGATTCCGGCATCGGCTTGGCCGATTTTCTTCCTCGCCGCTTTGGTTCTGCCTCAGCCCGGCTGGAACTTTCCAGGTGGGCAAGAATTTCTTTGGCGCGATCGAGGATTTCTTTAGGCAAGCCGGCGAGGCGCGCGACCTGAATGCCGTAACTTTTGTCGGCGCCGCCGGGGATGATTTTGCGCAGAAAAATGATCTGCTCATTCCATTCGCGCACGGCGACATTCAGATTACAGACGCCTTTGCGATCCTCGGCGAGTTTGATCAGCTCATGATAATGTGTGGCAAACAGACTGCGCGCTTTGATCTTGTCGTAGAGAAACTCGGCCACGCTCCACGCGATAGAGAGCCCGTCGAAAGTGGATGTGCCGCGGCCAATCTCGTCAAGAATGACTAACGACCGGTCGGAGGCGTTGTTGATGATATTAGCTGTTTCGTTCATCTCGACCATGAACGTCGATTGGCCGCGAGCCAGATCGTCGCTAGCTCCCACCCGGGTAAAAATCCGATCGACTAAGCCGAGCTCCGCGCTTTCCGCGGGGACGAAGCTCCCAATCTGGGCCATCAAGACGATCAGCGCGACCTGGCGAATATACGTCGATTTACCGGCCATGTTTGGCCCTGTCACAATGGCCATGCGAATATTCTCGCCGTCCAGCTCTGTGTCGTTAGGCACAAATTTCTCGTCGACAAGATTTTGATCCAGCACCGGATGGCGCCCATCTCTAATCACGAGCCGGAGCGAATCGCTTAGCTCTGGCCGGCAATACCGAAACAGTCGCGCGGTTTCGGCCAGCGCGCACAGCACGTCGAGCACCGCAATTGCGTCCGCGGTCTGCTGGATTGGCTCGATCTCACGCAAGGTCTCGTCGCGCAATTTCTGGAACAGTTGGTACTCGAGGTTCTGGGCGCGGTCGTCCGCGCCAAGAACTTTTGCTTCCATCTCCTTTAGCTCCGGCGTGATGAAGCGTTCGCCCCCCACAGTGGTTTGCTTCCGCGTGTAATGCGCGGGCACGTTCGCGAGATTCGATTTTGTAATTTCGATAAAGTAACCGAAGACGGAATTGTAACGGACCTTGAGTGATTTGATGCCTGTCGCTACGATCTCGCGCTCCTGTAACTGGCTGATCCAACTTTTGCCCTCGCGCGAGGCTTGGCGTAGCGCGTCGAGGTCCGCATCGTGGCCGTCACGGAAAATGCCGCCCTCTTTCAGCGCGAGCGGCGGATCATCCAGGAGCGCGTTGGCCAGTTTCTCAGCGAGCGCCGGCATTTCGCGAATGGCGGTCTGCAGATGAGACGCGTGGGACAAATGCGACATATCTGCGGGCTCGGTTCCGAAGCTCAATCGATCAATGAGTTTGCCGAGCTCACGCTTGAGCGTGGGGATTTGCTGCAGCGAAGTCTTCAACGCGACAAGGTCACGCGCGTTGCCTGAGGCCTGGCTCAGTCGTCCGGCGGCGCGCTCGATATCCCGGATCGACTTTAACTCCGTGCGAATCGACCCCAGCAGGTCCGACTCCTGCAAAAGCTGGCCAATCATTTGCTGGCGTTGTTGCAGTTCAGTGAGATCACGCAACGGCTGCAAAATCCATGCGCGCAATTTACGTGCGCCCATGGGCGTTATGGTGCGGTCAAGCACACTCAGCAAACTCGCGTCGCGCGCACCGCGCGATTCGACCAGCTCAAGGTTCGCTTGTGTGGCGGAGTCGAGCAGGACGTGATCCGCCGGCGCATCGCAGTGCAACGAAGTGAGATGATCGATTTTGCGCCGGAGTTGATGCTTTAAATAATGTACAATTGCCCCGGCCGCAGCGACTGCCGCAGGCATCTGCGCGCAACCGAAGCCGTCGAGCGATTTGACCTTGAAATGTTCGCACAGGGTGAAGATTGCCTGTTCTGGCAGAAACGCGTAGCTGTCGTATTCGAGCGCGTGATCGATTTCGCCGGTCTGCGGTTTCTGTTCCGAGCTGATCAACAATTCGGCGGGCGAAACACGCGCGATTTCATCCTGCAGCGATCGTTGATCCTGCGTCTGGGTCAGTCGGAACTCACCGGTGCTGAGATCGGCGTATGCGAAACCGAATGCATCGCCATCGGCATAGATCGCGCCGAGATAATTCGCGCGCTTCGCATCGAGCCAACTCAATTCGCTTACTGTCCCCGCGCTGATGATTTGCGTGACTTGGCGATCGACAATCTTGCGGCCAGGTTGTGGCTCACTCATCTGATCACAAACGGCGACGCGCCTTCCGGCGTTGATTAGCCTGCGAATGTACCCGTGCGCAGCATGATACGGCACACCGCACATCGGCACGCCGTTGCGCTTGGTCAACGCCACGTTCAGCAGAGCCGAGGCCTCCTTCGCATCATCGAAAAACATCTCGTAGAAATCTCCGAGCCGAAACAGCAGGAACGTGTCCGGAGGAATGCTTTTTCGCAGCCGCTGGTACTGCTGCATCATCGGAGTGAGCGCGTCCTGCATAATGAAGTTTACCTTGCCACCGCAATTGAACGTCAAGAGATGAGCGGCATGTGATTTTTTATTGAAAATAGAATCAAATACAATCGCGAATGCGCTGCAAAGGCTCTTGGGCAGCGATGGTGGCTAATGAGTGAAAAATTTACACGAAATCAACGTCAAAAGAGCTGTTTCGGGCAAATTTGACGGGCAGGTCTCCGCCGAGTACTCTCCCGCTCACTGACTTACAGTATTTTCCAAAGCGAGGAGAGTGATTATTGATGCCAGAAGTGATTGTGCGCAAAGGTGAACCAGTCGATCGCGCATTGAAACGGCTGAAGAACAAGCTGGACTCCGAGGGCATTCTCGAGGAAGTCCGCCGTTTGCGCGCGTTTGAGACGCCGTCGCAAAAGCATCGCCGGAAGGCGAGGGCCAACGCCAAGCGCGCCCGAATGAAGTTTCGATTCAATTCCTAAGACGGTTACAAAAGTTACAACGAGCAGATTCGGAAAATCGTTGTAACGATGTAGCTGTTTTAACCGTTCAACCAGCAAACAGCTCCTTGATCGCCCGCACCAAGCCGTCAATATCGTGGCGGCGCGCTTCAATATCGACGTTGAGTCCCTGATCGCGCACCGTCTTTGACGTGATCGGGCCAATGCTGGCGATGCGCATTCCTTTCGGCCACGGCAGGCCGAGCGCCAGGAAGTTTTCGACCGTTGACGAACTGGTGAACGTGATGAGGTCTGCGCCAACCTGCGCGAGTTGCCGCTGCGCACCGCTCGTGTCACGCCTCTCAGGTACCGTCCGGTACGCGAACGCTTCATCCACGATTGCTCCTACGCCCGAGAGTTCTTTGGGCAAAACGTCGCGCGCCTTCTCCGCGCGCACTACAAGGACGCGCTCGTTTTCGATGCTTCCCTGTTTCTTGAATTCGCGCACCACCGCTTCGGCGA
>JBEEGY010000286.1:0-4754 GCA_041167145.1 Verrucomicrobiota bacterium | reverse complement strand
AGATTTGTTGCAGATGGCGCAGGTCGAATGCCTTCCAATTGCCTTGCCAGCTCGCTGAAAATACGCGATGTAACCGCGCCGCGATTGTCGATCTTGCGGCAACAGTTCGGGCTGTGGCTCAGCTTGGTAGAGCGCCTGCCTCGGGTGCAGGAGGCCGCGGGTTCGAATCCCGCCAGCCCGATGTTCCCGCATATCGTACTTCTTTCATACGTTGAACGAGACCATTCTCACTACAATTGCGATCACCGGGTTCGGAGTCGCTTTTTTCCACGCGGCAATCCCAACGCATTGGCTGCCGTTCGTTCTTACAGCCCGCGTGCAAAAATGGAATCGCGGCAAGACTATTGGTATTACGGCCTTAGCTGGAAGCGGCCACGTGGCCGTAACTGCTGCACTCGGTCTCCTCATTACATGGTTCGGTACGGCCTTCAATACAACCATCGGAAACTGGTTTCCGAGGATCGCCGGAGGAGCACTCCTCCTTTTCGGACTTTATTACGTGCTTCGCCAGGTCCGGGGAAAAGGTCACGTGCATTTCGCTTATCCACACGAACATTTGCACGAGGCCAACGTTCACGAACATGACCGCCCACTAAATCGAACCTCAGATCGCGCCGCGATCGTGAGCTTGCTTGCCTTCCTCACTGTCTCGCCGTGCGAGGCTTTTCTGCCAATATACGTGTCCGGAATTCGTTATGGCTGGGCGGGCTTCGCATTGCTCACTGTGATTCTCTCCGTTGCCACGGTCGCGGGCATGGTCTTTTTTACATCACTCACTCTTGCCGGTCTGGGACGAATCAAGCTTGGCTTGCTCGAGCAATATGAGAGCGGTCTGATGGGCGGGTTGCTGTGTGCGGTCGCTCTCTTGATTTTATTTTTTGAAAGGTAATGGCCGGCGAAATTAAAATTGGTGACACAGCTCCACACTTCCGGATTATGGCGGTCGGAGGTAAATACCGTGGTGGCCAGGAAGTCGGTCTGACCGATTTTCTGGGCGAGCCGCTTGTTCTTTACTTCTATCCGAAGGACGACACTCCGGGGTGCACCGTCCAAGCGTGTGGGTTGCGGGACGCGTGGAATGAGGTCAAGGCGAGCGCGACGGTATTCGGCGTGAGCACTGATCCGGTAAAGAGTCACGCGCGCTTCATTAAGAAATTTCGGTTGCCTTTTCCTTTGCTCGCCGATTCCGAGAAAAAAATGGTGAACGCATATGGTGTTTGGGTAGAGAAGAATTTCCTTGGGAAAAAATACATGGGCACGGAACGCACCACGTTTGTAATCGATCGTGATGGTCGCATTTCCGCAATCTTCCGGAAGGTGAAACCAGGCGAACATGTCGATCTTATCCGAAGCGCGCTGAATCAGGGCGAGAAGTAAGTTGCGTCTTGCGCAATGAAATGCTTGGATTGCTAACTCTATGGGGTCTTTGAAGAAGCGACGGAAATCAAAAATTTCCAAACATAAACGCCGCAAACGTATGCGAGCCAACCGGCACAAGAAGCGTTTGCGCTATAAGGCGTAGCCGGGCTGCGCTTCAATTGTGCTTGCTGCCAGCTCGTTTGCGTAGCGCGATTGCCGAAGTTACAATCGCGAAGATGATTGAGCGGAAGCAACAGGGCGCGCGTTTGCTTGCTCTTTTTCTCTCTGGCGCGCTCGCTTTCGCGTTTGCGAACGACGCGCACGCGCGTTCGCGTCCAACACCGGCTCCTCGATCTCGAACAACGCCAGTTCCCTCTCCGGCAAGGAAAATGGAACGGCAGGACGACTCCACCACACTCGCGCCCGCCAGGGATCTCGTTCTTCAGCCAGAAGGCGAACACAAAGCCGAAGCGCTCGCGCATTTTGTCGAGGGAATCGCCTTTGAAGAAAATGGCGAGATGGAGAAGGCGCTCGATGCATATCGCCAGGTCCTCAATCTCGATCCCGGCCAGGCCGAACTGGCGACACGAGTGGCTGCATTACTTACACGACAGGAGGATTTTCCTCAGGCAATCGACATTCTGAAAGATGCCATCAAAGCAAACCCGAATGCTGCCGAGCCTTACCTGCAACTAGCTTTTATTTACGCCAAGTATCTCAAGAAAACCGACCAGGCTATTGAGTACGCAAACCGCGCCGTGGCGCTTGACCCGCGCAACATCGAGACGTACCAGCGACTTTACGAGATTGAACTCGCGACTGGGAACGAGAAGAAAGCGCACGAGGCTCTGGATCGGGCAGCAAAAGTAAACAGCAATGATCCCGCTTTTTGGAGTCGCCTCGGAAAACTTTATTCTGCCCTCGTCTTCAAGCCGGACGCGGAGCCAAAGCCGGAAGAGTTAACTCGCGTCAACGATATCTTCAAAAAAGCCGCGGAACACGCCGGGGACGATCCGGCGATCCTAAAGGAGGTGGCCGATTATTACGCGTCATCTCGACAGATAAAGGAGGCAATCCCGCTTTATATCAGGGTCCTCGAGTTGCAGCCCGATGATGCGAACGCGCGAGAAAGACTTGCTGCCGGCTTTCTCTTAACGAACCAACGCGACAAAGCGGTGGAGATGCTCGAGGAAATCATCAAACTGCATCCGGACAAATACCAACCGTATGAGCTGCTCGCGCAGTTGCTCGAAGACAATGCGCGGGCACTCGACCGCGCTAACCAAAAGGAACAAGCGAAAGCCGAATTCGCAAAAGCCGCCGCGAATTACGAACAAAGTCTTTTAATAAATCCGGGACGCGCCACCACTTCTCTTCGGCTAGCGGAATTGCTCATTGGCGCGGTGAGAGACAGCGAGCGCGCCGTCAAAATCTTGACTGAGGGCCGGCGCCGTTTCCCGAGTGCGCCTGAATTCACCTACCTGCTGGCGATCGCTCTTCGTGAAACAAAACATCCTCAACAAGCGGTTGTCACTTTTGAAGAGGCGTTACACGAAGGGGAAGCTGCGGACAGCGAAGTCGTCAATGCGCGTTTTTATTTCGACTATGCCGTGAGTGCCGAGCAAGCCGGCTTGTACGACAAAGCCGCGGACCTGTTTCGCAAATCCATCTCGCTCGATCCCGCAAATGCCGCCGATGCCTATAACTATCTCGGCTACATGTGGGCCCAGCAGAATACACATCTCGACGAAGCGGAAGAAATGATCAAAAGGGCACTGCAAATCGACCCAAATAACGGCGCGTTTCTCGACACTTTGGGCTGGGTCGAGTTTCAAAAAGGGAAATTCGATCAAGCCCTGGTTGACCTGCTGCGCGCCGCACAAAACATGGCACACGATGATCCGGTCGTTTTTGATCATATCGGCGACACCTATCTAAAGTTGAACAAGGGTGCGCAAGCGCTCGAAGCCTGGCAAAAAGCAGCCAACATCGACCCGCAAAACAAGATACTGGCGGAAAAGATCGACAAGATGAAAACGAAACTGAGCAAAGGCCAGCCGCCCAATGCGAATCCGAAACAGTGATGAACCAGGTTGACGATGTCGGTAGCTCCACGACGGATGCACGAACGATGAGATATCCTACCCCCTGGCAGCAGAAAACGATGTGGAGCGCGCTCACCGCGCTCTTCATTGCCTTACTCGCAGTGATCGTCTGCTCAATGGTGTGGGTCGGGGCCAACGTTGTCAGCTTTCTTCAACCGATTCTGATCCCGGTCGCGATTGCGGGGATCCTTGCTTACTTGCTCGATCCCGTCGTAACGAAAATATGCAAGGGTGGCCTCGGCCGCACCAAAGCCGTCCTACTCGTCTTCGCCATCGGATTTTTATTTCTGGCCGGCTTGATCACATGGCTGGTGCCAACCATCTCGGTGCAAAGCGCGAGCTTTGCGCGCGAGCTTCCCAACTACACACAAAAGGCCCGCGATCGCGTTGTCGATCTTATCGCTCAGTACAACCGAACGATTGGCGGCACGCGCAGCAAGTCGGCTTCATCAACTAGCAATTTTGTAAACTGGCTGCTCGGCCCGCCTTCCCCTCACGTTTCCCCGTCACCGGCGCCGAGTGGCTCGCCTTCATCGAATGCCACGCCCGAATCGGCGCCGCCGGCCGTCGAAAGTATTGGACCGGCGCCTGCCAAAATTACGCCGGCCGATCGGCAGCGTTTTCAAGCCTCGGTCGAAAAAGTGATTCCTAATCTCGAACGCTATCTGCCCGCGCTCGCCGAAAAAGCTTGGAACTTGATTAAAACAAGCGTCGGCGGTTTTCTTGGCGTCACCGGTTTTCTTTTCAGCCTCATCATGGTCCCGATTTATCTGTTTTTTCTGTTGAAAGAAAGGCCACGTATCGAGGAACGGTGGAAAGAATATCTGCCATTGCGTGCCTCGCCTTTGAGAGACGAAGTGGCCGAGGTCATCTCGCAGATCAACAACTACATCATCGCTTACTTCCGCGGTCAGTTACTCGTCTGTTTGGTCGATGGAATCCTCATCGGCAGCGCGCTAACTCTTTTCGTCGGCCTGAATTTCGCGCCCATTATCGGCCTGCTCGTCGTCGTCCTGACGATGATTCCATACGTCGGCATCGTCCTTTGCTGGGTGCCGGCGGTACTCATCGCAGCCTTTCAATATGGCGATTGGACCCATCCTCTAATCGTGACCGGCATTTTCATCGGAATCCAAAATCTGGAAGGAATGTTTTACGCGCCCCGCATCGTGGGAAACTCCGTCGGTCTTCATCCTATGACGGTGATCGTTTCCATTTTTCTTTGGGGATTACTCATTGGCGGTTTGCTCGGACCGATTCTTGCCGTACCACTCACGGCCACCATCAAGG